>DATKPX010000037.1:0-16206 GCA_035523855.1 Allostellaceae bacterium | reverse complement strand
AATCCTCGATCCAGTACTGCGCCGCCTGGTGCTTGTCGGCGTTGAGGATGTCGGTCGCCTCCTTGAACGCCGCCACCACCGCCTTATAGAGCTTGGGGTTGTCGTCGTGGAACTTGCGCGAGGTCCAGGCGACGGTGAAGGTGTGCGATCCCCCCAGCACATCGAAGGAATTGAGCACGGTGTGGATCGCCGGATTCTCCAGCTGCTGGGTCTGGAAGGGCGGCACGCTGAAGACGCTCTCGAAGGTGCCGCCGCCGGAAAGGAGGCCGATGGTGGCATCGGGCGGCGACAGCGAGACGGTGAGGGGATCGAGCTTGGCGTAGTTCGCCTTGCCGAACTCCTGCGCCGCCGCCATCTCCAGCGTCACCGCCTGCACCGAGACCTTCACCGCCGGCAGCGCGATGCGGTCGCCGTCGGTGAAATCCCTGATCGTCTTGATGCGCGGGCTGCGGGTGTTGAGCAGGAAGGGCTGCGAGCTCAGCGCCGAGATGCCCTTCACCTCCTGGGCGGTGCCCTGGGTCTTGGCCCAGAGCGTCACCAGCCCCGGCACGCCGCCGGAGATGATGTCGACGCTGCCGGCGATGAGGGCGTTGTTCATGGCGTCGGGCCCGTTGAAGGTGGCCCAGGTCACTTTGACGTCGTCCAGTCCCGCCTGCTTCGCGTATTTCTCGATCAGCTTCTGGTGGTCGAGGATGTTGAACTGCACATAGCCGAGGGAGAATTGCTTGGCGAGGCGGATCTCCGTCGCCTCGGCCTGGGCCGAATGCGGTGCCAGCACGGCCCAGGCCATGAGCCCGGCGCCGAAAAAGAGGTGGCTTGAACCCCGATACATGCGTCCTCCCCTGTTCTCTGTCGTTCTCGCGGCGCGGCATGATAGCCTCGCGCGATCCCGGTGCAACAGGCCGATGGGCGATTGCAAGTGACATCTCAACTCATGAAGACCGACGTGGCCGTGATCGGCGGGGGCGCCATCGGCGCCGCCATCGCCTATTTCCTGCGCGTGCACCCGCGCTCCTGCGAGGTGGCGGTCATCGAGCGCGATCCCGCCTTCCGCCTTGCCTCGACACCGCGCGCCTCCGGCGGCATCCGGCAGCTGTTTTCGCTGCCGGAGAATATCCTGCTGTCGAAATTCGGCCTCGATTTCTTCGCCGATTTCGAGCGCGCCATGGCGGTCGATGGCGAGCCGGCGCCGATCGGCTTCACCCGCGGCGGCTATCTCTTCATCGTGCCGCCGGCGGCGATCCCGGTGCTGCAGGCGAATTTCGAGATCCAGCAGCGGCACGGCGTCGATGTCCGCTGGCTCGATCCCGCCGCGCTCAAGGCGCGGTTCCCCTCCATGCGCGTCGACGATCTCGGCGCCGGCGTCCATTCGCCGACCGACGGCTGGCTCGATCCGAGCTCGGTGCTGCAGGGGCTCCGCCGCAAGGCGCGCACCGTCGGCGCCCAGCTCGTCACCGGCGAGGTGGCGGCGATCGAGTGCGAGGGCAAGCGCGTGCGGCGCCTCAAGCTCCGATCGGGCGAGACAATCGAGGCCGATCACGTCATCAATGCCGCCGGCGCGTGGGCGAAGGAGATCGCGGCCATGGTCGGCCTCACGGTGCCGATCGAGCCGATGCGGCGGTACGAGCATTATTTCGAGCCGGCGACACCGATCGAGAAGCTGCCTTATGTGAAGGACGTGAACCGTCTCGCCTTCCGGCCCGAGGGCAAGGGCTATACCGGCGGCGTGCCCGACCTCGCTGAGCCGCGCGGCTTCAACTTCGAGGTCGATCACGATTATTTCGAGCGCGTGGTCTGGCCGGCGGTGGCGCATCGCTTCCCGCCGCTGGAGACGCTGAAGCTGAAGAACACGATGCCCGGCCTCTACGACCAGAACGAGCTCGACGGCAATCCCATCCTCGGCCCCTCAGGGCTCGAGAACTTTCACTTGGCCGCGGGCTTCTCCGGCCACGGCCTGATGCACGCCCCCGGCATCGGCCGCGCCTTCGCCGAGCTCATCCTCGACGGCGGCTACCGGACCATCGACCTCTCGCGCTTCGGCTGGCAGCGGGTTCTCGACAACAAGCCCTGCCGCGAGCGGGGAATACTTTAGCCCGCGAAGGACGCACTGCCGTCGGTCCCGCTCTCACGCCGCCGTCACCAGCATCACCAGCTTGAAATCCGGCCTTCCGGCCAGCGTGAAGGTGATCTGCTCGTAGCGCAGCAGGCCGTCCGTCGGATGGCGGAAGCGGCGCTCGCCGCCTTCGCGGGAGACGACGCCGTGCTCCCGCCAGAGCGTGGCGAAGAACTCGCTGCGGCGGCGGAGATCCTCGACGAGGCCGCCGAGCTCGGGATCTTCCAGGTGCCGGCTGGTGTCGGCGCGGAATTCCGCCACCACGCGCCGGCCGCGCTCGGGCCAGTCGGGGATGAGCTTGCGCGCCGCCGGCGCCAGGAAGATGTAGCGCAGCAGGTTGCGCTCGCCGCTGTCGAGCCAGCCCGCGAAGAGATGCGCCGCCGCCTTGTTCCAGGCGCTGGCGTTCCAGGCGCGGTCCAGCACATAGGCGGGGAGCGCGATGCGCTCCAGCGCCGCGACGAGCGCCGGCGGCGCCGCCATCGCGGTGCCGGCCTCCGGGCTCGGATCGCGCTTGGCGGCGAGCTCGAAGAGATAGGCGCGCTCGGCGGCGGAGAGCTGCAGCGCGCGGGCGAGCCGCGCCAGCGCCGTCGGCGACACCGAGACGTCGCGGCCCTGCTCGATCCAGCTGTACCAGGTGGCGCTGATGCCGCTCTGCTCCGCCACCTCCTCGCGGCGCAGTCCCGGCGTGCGCCGGCGCCGGCCGTCGGGAAGGCCGAGGGTCGCGGGCGAGAGCCGCGCCCGCTGGGCGCGCAGGAATTCGCCGAGGGCGCGGCGCTGGGCGGCGGAGAGGGGGCTCAGCATGGCACTTTAGATACCAGGATAACTATGCTCCTGGTACCAGTGTAACAGCCGGGCTATCAGGGCTCCAGCGGCGGTCGTACCGTCGCGTTATCCGGGGAGAGAGTGCGATGACCGCCAAGACCCATGAGAGCGTCGTCACCGGCCAGTTCGGGCCGCGGGCATCCGCCTATGTCACCAGTGCCGTGCATGCCCAGGGCGAGGATTTGCAGGCGCTCGCCGGCATCGTGCAGGGACATCCGGCGGCGCGTGCGCTGGATCTCGGCTGCGGCGGCGGCCATGTGAGCTTCCACGTGGCGCCCCACGTGCAGGAGGTCATCGCCTACGATCTCTCCGAGGAGATGCTGGCGGCGGTGCGCCAGGCCGCGAAGGATCGCGGCCTCAGCAACATCATGACGCGCCAGGGCGCGGTGGAGCGACTGCCCTTCGAGGATGCCAGCTTCGATTTCGTGCTGAGCCGCTTCAGCGCCCATCACTGGCGCGATTTCGCCGCCGGATTGCGCGAGGCGCGGCGCGTGCTGAAGCCCGGCGGCACCGCGGTCTTCATGGACGCGGTGTCGCCCGGCCAGGGCCTGCTCGACACCTATCTGCAGGCGCTCGAGCTGCTGCGCGATCCCTCGCATTTCCGCAACTACACGCGTGCGGAGTGGCGCCAGGCGCTGACCGACGCGGGCTTCCGCCCCGATGCGGGCATGGCGCGGAAAGTGCCGCTGGAGTTTTCCTCCTGGGTCGCCCGCATCAACACGCCCGGGCTCCATGTCCAGGCGATCCGCTCGCTCCAGGGCAGGGTCTCGAAGGACGTGCTCGACTACTTCCACACCCAGCCGGACGGCAGCTTCGTGCTCGACTGCATGACTTTCGTCGCGGCGCCGGCCTAATACACTGTTTCCGGCTCAGCGGCGGGCGTGAAATCGAGGCCGGCGGCGATCCGCTCGTTGTCGCTGCGCACGACGACGAAGTCGACGCTCTCGGTGGCGCTCAGATTCGCTTCCTGATGCGGCACGAAGGGCGCGAAATAGACGAAGTCGCCGGGCCCGACCTCGGCCTTGAACTCCAGCCGCTCGCCCCAGCGGATCTCGCTGCGGCCCTTGACGACGTAGATCGCCACCTCGTGGCGGCCATGGTGGTGCGGACTGGTATTCGCGCCGGGCGGCAGGGAGACGCTGCCGATCCAGGTCTCCTTGCCGCCGCTGCCGGCGAAGTCGAAGGCGGTGGCGCGCCCCGTGCCGGCGCCGCGCCTCGCTTCGTCGAGCGCAGCGGCGCGCGTCACCACCACGCCGTCGGTGCGCCATGTCGTCGTCGTGCTCATCATGCGGCATCCCACTCCGGCGACCAGCCGGGATTGACCACGCGGATTCCTCCGGGCAGCGCGTCGAGGGCGCGGCGGTCCTCGGCGTCGAGCGCGAAGTCGAAGACGGCGAAATTCTCCCGCGCGTGCTTCTCGGTGGAGGTGCGCGGGATGGCGATGACGTTCTTCTGCTCGAGGAGCCAGCGCAGCGCCACCTGGCTCACGCTCTTGCCATGCTTCTTGGCGACGCGCTCGATGATGGCGTTGCCGGCGAGCCGGCCGCGGGCGAGCGGGCAATAGGCGGTGACGGTGATGCCGTGCTTCGCCGCATAGTCCAGCACCGGCTTCTGGGAGAGCAGCAGGTGATATTCCACCTGATTGCAGGCGATCTCGTCTCCGAGATGTCCGACAGCCTCCTGCATGAGGGCCACGGTGAAGTTGCTGACGCCGATCGCGCGCGCCTTGCCGGCGGCCTTCACCCTGGCGAAGGCGTCGAGGGTCTCCGCCAGCGGGATCTCGCTGTTGGGCCAGTGGATCAGCAGCAGGTCGACATGGTCCGTGCGCAGCTTCTTCAGCGACTGGTCGACCGAGGGCGCGACCTTGGATCCCGCGAGGCTCGACATCCAGATCTTGGTGGTGAGGAAGATGTCGCCGCGCGGGACCTTGGACTCGGCGATGGCGCGGCCCACCTCCGCCTCGTTCTCGTAGACCTGGGCGGTGTCGACGTGGCGGTAGCCGATCTCCAGCGCCGCCCGCACCGCATTGGCGCAGGTGCCGCCGGTGAGCTGCCAGGTGCCGAAGCCCAGCGCCGGCACCTTGGTTCCGCGCATATCCGCAAAGATCATGAGATCCTTATCCCAGCCGATGATGTCGGGTGTGTTACGCCGCGCGGTCGAAGGCGGCGCCGAGCCTCGCCGCGGCAAGCGCCGTCTTGAGGCGCTCGATCTCCGCCGCCGGCAGCTTCATCAGCGGCGGCCGCACCACCGCGCGCGGAATCCGGCCCAGCAGCACCAGCGCCTCCTTCATGCGGTTGTGCATGTCGAGGAAGGGCGGCGCATAGAACGCCTGTACCAGCGGATAGATGCGGTCGCTGACCGCCTGGGCGCGGGCGAGATCCTTCGCCTGCACCGCCTCGAACAGCGCGACCTGCAGGTCGGCGATCACACTGCCGGCGCCGGAGAGGAGGCCGCCGCAGCCCAGCACCAGCGAGCTCATCAGCCAGGCGCTGTGGGTGCTGAGCACGGTGACGGGCCGCTTCAGCGTCGCGAGCGTGCGGATGTGGCGCTCGTGCAGCATGCCGTCATTGCACCAGTCCTTGATGGCGCGGATGCTCGGCACTTCCTCCAGCAGGCGCAGCAGTGTCTCGAAGGGATATCCCAGCCCGCCGCCGAGCGGATACTGAAAGAGGATGATCGGCAGGTCGGTGGCGCCGGCGATGCGCTTGAAATGCTCGAGCGCCATCTCCGGCCTGAGCTGGCCGCCCATCGCCATGCTGTTGGGCGGGAACACCAGCAGCGCCGAGGCGCCGCCGCGCGCCGCCATCGCCGCGATGTAGGCCGCCGCGAGGCTGCCGTCGGCATAGACGCCGGCGATCACCGGCAGCCGGTCGCCGATCTCGTCGAGGGTGAGGTCCAGCACCTGCGCCTGCTCCTCCAGGCTGCAGGCATGCACCTCGGAGGCATGCGCGTTGGTGGTAACGGCGGTGATGCCGCGCACGCCGGCGAGATCGCGCAGATGCTTGCGGTAGGACGCCGCGTCGATCGCGAACTCCTCGTCGAAAGGCAGGAGGGCGGCGGGAATGACGCCCGACGGGGCATAGTCCTTGAAGCGCGGCATGCAGGTTCTCCTCGGCGGAAGAGATCAGCCTACACCGATCCAGGCTCGGAGGTCGAATGCGACGGTGCGTCCTTCGACGCGCTCCCTACGGTCGCTTGCTCAGAATGAGAAAGATGGGAGTGGGCGCCAAGAAAACCTCCTCATCTTGAGCCGCCGCCGGAGGCGGTGAGTCGAAGGACGCTGGATACCGTCCTACGACTTCTTCACGTTCCAGAGGAAGATCATCGGCGCCGGCAGCACGCCTTGCAGCGATTTGCGATAGGCGGTCGGGATCACGAACTGGCCGGTCGGGATGTAGGGCACGTTCTGGAACGCCTCGATCTGGATTTCCTCGGCGATCTTCTTCTGCGCCGCCTGGTCGGGCGCCACCATCCACTGGGCGCGGAGGTCCTCCAGCTTGGGATCGTCGGGCCAGCCGAACCAGGCCTTCTCGCCGTTGGCGCGCAGCGAGGCGTTGAGCGGCGGGCTCAGGAAGTCGGGCGCCACCGAGAAGGTGAAGAAGACGCTCCAGCCGTTCTTGTCGACGCCGTCCTTGAGCGAGCGCCGAGTGATGAGGGTGCTCCAGTCCATGGTCTGGAGATCGACGTTGAGGCCAAGCTTCTTCAAGACGTCGGCGAAGACCAGCGCCTGCGGATAGAGCACCGCCTGATCGGTGGGCGCCATCACCACGATGCGCTCGCCCTTGTAGCCGGCCTCCTTGATCAGCGCCTTGGCCTTGTCGAAATCGCGCTTGCCGGCGAGCGCCGCGTTGCCGGCGTCGCTGGCGAGCGGCGTGCCGCAGGGGAAATAGGAATAGCAGGTGCGCCAGAATTTCTGCTCGCCCACCGCCGCCTGCATGAACTCCTTCTGGTCGACGGCATAGAGCATCGCCTGCCGCATCTTGACGTTATTGAAGGGCGGCTGCAGGTGATTGAAGCGCAGGATGCCGCCGGCGCCGAGCGGATCCGGCGTCGCCACGGTGACGTCCTTGCTCTTCTCGAGCAGCGGCACCAGGTCGCCCGGCACCTGCTCCCACCAATCCTCCTCGCCGGCGGCGAGGGCGTTGGCGGCGGTCTGCGTGTCGGGAATATAGTCCCACTCGACGCGATCGACATTGACCACCTTGCCGCCGGCGGTCCAGCTCGGCGGCTCCTGGCGCGGCACATAGTCGGCGTTCTTGACGAAGACCGCCTTGGCGCCGGGCCGCCACTCGTCCTTCAGGAACTTGAACGGGCCGGAGCCGATCACCTCGGTGATCTGGGTACCGGGATCGGTCTTGGCGACGCGCTCCGGCATCATGAAGGCGGGGCTGGAGGAGAGCTTGGCGAGACCGTCGAGCAGCAGCGGGAAGGGCCGCTTCATCGTGATGGCGAAAGTCCTGTCGTCGAGGCTCCGCATCTCGCCGAGATTCTCGGCGATCGCCTGGCCGAACCCGTCGCGCGCCATCCAGCGCTGGAGCGAGGCGACGCAATCCGCCGCCTTCACCGGCTGGCCGTCATGCCATTTGAGCCCGTCGCGCAGCGTGAAGGTGTAGGTGAGCTTGTCGTCGCTGAGCTTCCAGCCCTCGACCATCTGCGGCCGGATCTTGAAGTCGGCGTCGATGCCCAGCAGCGTGTCGTAGACCATGTAGGCGTAGTTGCGGGTGATGTAGGCCGTGGTCCAGATCGGATCGAGGATGCGCAGATCCGCCTGGGGAATGAATTTGAGCGTGGTCTCCGCGGCGGTCGCGGGCGCGGCGAGCGCCAGCGCCGCGGCGAGCGCCGCCCCGGCGGCGACTGCCCGCGCCGATAAAGCCTTCTTCACCGAACTCCTCCCGTCATGCTGAGTGCTGTCGCCGGTCCTCACGGCGGCGTGAGCATTGCGCCGGCGCCGGCCGCTGGCAAGCCGCAAAATCCGCGATCAGCTCATCCCCAGCATCTCGCGCGCCTCGGCGGGCGTCGCCACCTCGCGGCCCATGGATCGCGCCAGCGCGGCGACGCGGCGGATCACCGCGCCGTTGGTGGGTGCGCCGAGCTCGGGATAGGTGTAATCGCCGAGGCCGATCGCCACATGGCCGCCCATCTCGATCGCCGCGGCGGCGGAGCCGAAGACGTTGCCGATTTTGTTGCAGACACTCCACTCGATGCGCCAGCGCGCCGGCAGGAAGTCGAGATAGGCGAGGAGGCCGCGGACGGTGCCAGGACGGCCGCCGAGGATGCCATTGTCCACACTGGCGGCGAATGCGACGGCGTCGTGCGGCTCTCCGCCGCTGGACCCCATCGGTAAACCCCGCTAGACCCGGGCCATGGCCGAGCCGGTGGTCGACGCGGATGTCGCTGTCGTGGGCGCGGGCGCGGCGGGTCTCGCCGCCGCCCGGCGCCTGATCGAGCAGGGGTTGCGCGTCGTGGTGCTGGAGGCGCGCGGCCGGATCGGCGGCCGCGCCCATACCGTCACCCTTGGCGACGGCTTTCCGGCCGATCTCGGCTGCGGCTGGTTGCATTCGGCGGAGCGCAACCCCTGGGTTCCGATCGCGCGCGCGATGGGATTCGCCATCGACGAGACGCTGCCCGGCTGGCGCGAGCGTCTGGCGCGCTCCGGCTACGGCCGCGCGGTGCAGGCGGAGTGGCTGCGCGCCCGCGAGGAATTCGACCGGCGGCTGGAAGCCGCCGCCGCGGAGCCGGATCGCCCGGCGAGCGAGCTGCTGGAGCCCGGCAATCGCTGGAACGCCCTGCTGAACGCCGTCAGCACCTACGCCAACGGCGTCGAGCTGGAGCGGCTTTCGGCGCACGACTACAACAACTACGACAGCACCGACACCAACTGGCGTGTCCAGGAAGGCTACGGCACGCTGGTGGCGCGCTACGGCGCCGAGCTGCCGCTACGGCTCTCGACGCCGGTGACGCGGGTCGACTGGAGCGGAACACCGGTCAAGCTGGAGAGTGCCGCCGGCACCCTTCGGTGCCGCGCCGCGATCCTGGCGGTGCCGCCCAGCGTGGTGGCGGCGGAGGGGATCCGCTTCGCGCCGGCGCTGCCGCCGGCGAAGCTCGGCGCGGCGCATGGGCTGCCGCTCGGCGTCGACAACAAGCTTTTCCTGTCGCTCGCCGGCGACTGGCCGGAGATCGGCGGCAACTGGCACGTGGCAGGATCGGTCGACCGCGTCGCCACCGCGGCCTACCAGATGAAGCCGCTGGGCCACGCGATGGTGGAGATGTTCGTCGGCGGCAAGCTCGGCCTCGCGTTTGAGCGGGCCGGGATCGACGCGATGGCGGAGTTCGCCCGCGACGAGCTCGCCGGCCGCTATGGCAACCGCATCCGCGGCGCGCTGACGCCGCTCAAGGCGTCAGCCTGGGCCAGCGACCCCTGCTCGCTCGGCAGCTATTCCTTCGCGCTCCCCGGCCATGCGGGGGACCGCGCGATCTGGTCAGCGGCGCTCGACGAGCGCCTGTTCTTCGCCGGCGAGGCCTGCCACCCGAGCGATTTCTCGACCGCCCACGGCGCCTACCTCACCGGCCTCGCCGCCGCCGATGAGGCGGCGCGGCTGCTGGGGAAGTAGAGCAGAATTCGCTCAGGTCCTTCTCCGCCCGCTTGCGGGGGGAGAAGGATTTGGGATGAGGTGGGTCGTCCCGCGAGACTGCGCCAGCGACACCTCACCCTCCCGCTGCTTGCGCAGCGAGCCCCCTCTCTTCCCACTTCGTGCGGAGAGCGGCCAATATTTCTCGGGCTCTCACCACGAGAACGCCAGCGCGGCGGTGCCGATCTCGTCGGGGGTGTGCTGGCCGGCGAATTCCTCGGTGCGGCGGACGACGCTGAAGTCGACGCGGAAGGCGCTCGACCAGAACAGCGAGAAGCCGGCCTGGAGATCGGCGACGAGGGTCTTGCGGGGGACGCTCGGCGTGTTGCTGCGGAAGCTGTTGCCGTCGAGGAAGATGTTGCGGCCGACCACGCGGCCCTGGGCGCCGGCGAAGAAGTACCAGCCGAGCTTGCCGTCGAGATGGTCGCGGTCGAAATAGTCGGTGCCGGAGAGCGCGGGGCGGATGCGGATCGGCCCGTAATCCGCGTGCAGGTTCTGGCCGAAGCGGATCATGCCGCCGATGTCGCCATAGGTGAAGATGTTGCCGGCGGTGCCGCCGGCCTGCGGCACCACGTCGACGCCGTCGGTGTTGCCGATCAGCGGCAGGCGCCAGGCGCGCTCGTAGCTCACCATGATGCCGGGCTCGTACTGGATCTGGCTGCTCCAGCCCTGCGCCTGCTTGACGCCGATCAGCTGATGGAAATCGTTCTGGGTCTGCTTGCCGAGGGCGGCGGGGCCGACCACGCCGAGGTCGAGCTCCAGGTTCTCCAGCGAGCGCTGGTTGTTGTCCTGCAGGAGGCTGGTGCCGACATAGAGCCAGCCGCCATAGGGCCGATCCTTGGGATCGGGCGGCTTCTGCTGCAGGTTCTTCGGCGTGAACAGGCTCTGGCCGAGGAAGACGGAATAGCGCCGCTGCATGGGCGCCTCGGCGGTGCCGGGCTGGAATACCGTCGGCACGTTGCCGAAGAAGTCGAAGGGGCCGTTCCAGGCGCTGTCGGGCTTCAGGTCCGGGAACAGATTCGAGGCGCGCAGGCCCTGCGTATAGTGCTTGTCGGAATTGAAGTAGAGGCTGTCGTTCTCCTCCAGCAGCGAGAAGCGATTATAGTCGTCCGCGCGCGCCGGCGCCGCCATCGCCAGGACGCCCATCGCCGCCAGCATCGTGCCGCTCGCCACCGTCGCAATATGCCGCCGAAGCCCACGCAAACTCATAATGCCCCCGCTCGAAACCGTCTTCACGACCGCGCGAGCATGGTCCCCGGCGAAGCCGCGATTGCGAGTGACAATCTCTGGATGCCGGATAAGGTCACACCGCCTAGGCCGAGGCGGCCGGCGCGGCGCGCTCGTCGACGGTGATCTCGATCCGCTCCTTGCCTTTGCCGATATTCCGGCGCTTGAGCTCGATGCGGCCGATCTCGCCGGTGCGCCTGAGATGCGTCCCGCCGCAGGGCACCGGATCGAAGTCGGCGATCTGCCAGTAGCGCCGCTCGGCCGCCGCGTCGCTGTAGGCGCTGGTGATCGGCCGGTCGGCGTCGACGATCGCCTGCGCCGCCTGGGTCAGGGCGGGAAACTGCGCGGCGATGTTCTCGCTCCACTCGAAATCGATCCGCGCCTTGTCGGCGGCGATATGGGCGCCGATCTTGCGGACCGGCCCCAGGCTCCGATAGACGAGCTCCAGCACGATCTCCGCCGCGAAATGCAGCCGCATCAGGCGATAGCGCCGGGGCCAGTCGAGGGCGACCGCGACCGCATCGCCTGGCGCGAGTCCGTGGCCGGGATCGAGGCGGTAGCGGATCTCGCGCCCGTCCTTCCGCGCCTCCAGCACCGGATGGCCGCCGATGCTGCCGTGGTCGCTCTCCTGGCCGCCCGAGAGCGCGTAGAGGATGGTCTCCTCCAGCGTCACCTGGTCATCCGCGACGGACGCCACCCGCGTCTCGAGCCGCGTCCGGTAGGGATCCTGCCAGAAGACCTTCCGCGTCACGTCAGTCCCCGACCTCGTGCGCCACCGCGTCGAGGGCGTCCTCCTCCTCGATCTTGAGGCGATGGTGATCGGCGGCGAAGAGCAGGTAGGCGGCCGGCACCACGAACAAGGTGAAGAGCGTGCCGATCGAGATGCCGCTGGCGATCACCAGGCCCATGTTGAAGCGCGAGAGGGCGCCGGCGCCGCTTGCCAGCAGCAGGGGGATGACGCCCAGCACCATCGCCGCCGTCGTCATCAGGATCGGCCTGAGCCGGATGCCGGCGGCCTGCTCGATCGCCTCGCGCTTCGACTTGCCCTCGGCCTGCATCTCGTTGGCGAACTCCACCATCAGGATGCCGTGCTTGCTGATGAGGCCCATCAGCGTCACCAGGCCCACCTGGGTGTAGATGTTGATGCTGGTGATCGGGAAAAGCCCCATTCCGCTGAGCGTGCTTCCAATGGTGATGAAGATCAGCGCGCCGGCGATCGACATCGGCACCGAGACCAGGATGATGAGCGGGTCGCGGAAGCTCTCGAACAGCGCGGCGAGCGCCAGGAAGATGATGATCATCGCGAGGGTGATGGTGACCAGGAAGCCACCGGACTCCTGCACGAACTGGCGCAGCGGGCCGCCGTAGTCGACGGTGTAGCCCTCCGGCAGCTCCTTGGCCGCGAGATTGCGCAGGAAGGCGAGCGCATCGCTCTCGGCGACGCCGGGCGCGACCACGCCCTCGATATTGGCGCTGTTGAGCTGCTGGAAGTGGTTGATCGCCTCCGGCACCGCCTTGGTGGTGATCTTCGCCACCGTGGAGATCGGCACCGCGGTGCCGTCCGAGGTCTTGATGTAGTAGTTGAGGAGTTGATCCGTGGTCAGGCGATAGCGCTGCTGCACCTGCGGGATCACCTTGTAGGAGCGGCCGTCGATGCTGAAGTAGTTGACGTAGCCGCCGCCCAGCATGGAGGCCATGGCCGCGCCCACATCGCTCATCTTGAGGCCGAGCTGGGAGGTCTTGTCGCGATCGATCTCCAGCGTCGACTGCGGCTGGTCGACCTTGAGGTCGCTGTCGAGGAAGATGAAGAGGCCGCTCTTCAGGGCGTCCTGCAGGAACTGCTGCGCCACCTCGTTGAGGCGGCTGAAGTCCTGGGTGGTGCCGAGGACGAACTGGATCGGCAAGCCGAAGGCGCCCGGCAGCGGCGGCGGCTGGAACACGGCGATCTTGGCGCCGGCGACCTGGTTGAGTTGCCCCTGCAGGATCGGCTGGATGTCGTTGGAGGTGCGCTTGCGCTCGTCCCACGGCTTGAAGACGAGGCCAGCGAGCGACTGGCCGGGCGATTCCAGCTGGAACACGTGCTGCATCTCCGGATAGGAGGCGAAGATGTTATAGACCTGCCGGCTGTAGAGCAGCTTCTGCTGCAGCGTGGCGTCGGGCGCGGGGGTGGAGTTGGCGATGATCACGCCCTGGTCCTCCTGCGGCGTGAGCTCGCTCTTCGCGCTGGTATAGAGAAAGTAGATGCTGCCGAGCACGATGACGGCGAAGACCGCCGTCACCGGCAGGTAGTTGAGGCTGCCGTGCAGCCAGCGCTCGTAGCGCCGGCGCACCCGGTCGAAGCTGCGGTCGATGAAGCCGATGAGCCGCTCCTGCCAGCCACGATTCTCCGGCGAATGCGGCTTGAGGAGGCGCGAGCACATCATCGGCGAGAGCGTCAGCGCCACAACGGCGGAGACCGTCACCGCGCCCACCAGGGTGAAGGCGAACTCGGTAAAGAGCGCGCCGGTGAGCCCGCCCTGGAAGCCGATCGGGATATAGACCGCCACCAGAACCACGGTCATGGCGATGATCGGGCCGCCGAGTTCGCGCGCCGCCAGAATGGCGGCGGGGATCGGCTTCATGCCGTCATCGAGATGTCGGTTGACGTTCTCCACCACGATGATGGCGTCGTCGACGACGAGGCCGATCGCCAGCACCAGCGCCAGCAGCGTCAGCAGGTTGATGGAGAAGCCGAAGCCCAGCATCATCATGAAGGTGCCGACCAGGGACAGCGGGATCGCCACGGTCGGGATGAAGACCGAGCGCAGCGAGCCCAGGAAGGCGAAGACCACCAGCGTCACGATCAGCAGCGCCTCCACCAGGGTCCGCACCACCTCGATGATGGCGCTGTTCACGAACTCGGTGGAATCGTAGACGATATAGCCCTCGAGGCCCTGCGGCAGCTGCGAGACGATGTCGGGGAAGATCGCGCGCACCGCCTTGGTGACGTCGAGGAGGTTGGCGGCGGGCGCCACCTGGATGCCGATATAGACCGCCTTCTGGCCGTCGAAGCCGACCTCGGACTCGTAGTCGTCGGAGCCGAGCGTGACGTTGGCGACGTCCTTGAGGCGGACGATGGCGCCGCCCGACTGCTTGATCACCAGGTTCTTGAACTCGTCCACCGTGTGCAGGCTGGTGGAGGCGACGAGGTTCACCTGCACCATCTGGCCCTTGGTGTTGCCGAGGCCGGAGATGTAATCGTTCTGCGCCAGCGCGGTGCTGACATCGGCGGCGGTCAGGTTGTAGGCGGCGAGCTTCTTCGGATCGAGCCAGGCGCGGATCGCGAAGTTCTTGCCGCCGAGGATCTCGGCGGTCTGCACGCCGTTCACCGCCTGCAGCCGCGGCTGCACCACGCGGACGAGATAGTCGGTGATCTTGTTCGGCGGCAGCACGGTGCTCTTGAAGCCGATATACATGGCGTCGAAGGTTTGGCCGATCTTCACCGTCACCACCGGCTGCTGCGAGCCGGGCGGCAGCTGGTTCAGCACCGAGGTGATCTTGGAGTTGATCTCGGTCATCGCCTTGTCGGCATCGTAGTTGAGCCGGAGGTTGGCGGTGATCGTGCTGGTGCTGGTCTGGCTGATCGACGTCATGTAGTCGATGCCGTTCGCCTGGGCGATCGCCTGCTCCAAGGGCGTGGTGATGAAGCCCGCTACCACGTCGGGATCGGCGCCGTAATAGGTGGTGGTGACCGTCACCACCGCGTTCTCGGTGCGGGGATACTGCAGCACCGGCAGCGACATCACCGCGCGGATGCCCAGCACCAGGATCATCAGGCTCACCACCGCGGCCAGCACCGGCCGGCGGATGAAGATGTCGGTGAATTTCATGCGCCCTGCTCCTACTGATCCTTACTGGTCCACCGGCGCGGGGCTGGCGTCGGCGGTGGGCATGACCGAGTTGTTGATGGCGAGCGGCGAGCCGTTGCGCAGCTTGTTCTGGCCGGCGGTGACGACGGTATCGCCCGCCTTGACGCCGGTCAGCACCGCCACCTGGTCGCCGCGGCGCGAGCCCGTGGTGACGAAGGTCTGCTTCGCCACCAGCTTCGGCTGGCCCTGCGCGTTCTTGCCCTGGTCGTCGACCAGATAGACGGTGTCGCCATAGGGGTTGAAGGCGATCGCCGTCGCCGGCAGCGTCACGTATTGCTGCGGCGAGCCGGTGTCGATGTCGACGGTGGCGTACATGCCTGGCAGCAGCTTGTGGTCCGGGTTCTTGATCAGGGCGCGCACCTGCACGTTGCGGGTGTTGGGATCGACCCGCGGATTGATCGCCGCGATGGTGCCGGCGAAGGTCTGGCCCGGATAGGTGTCGACGTGAACCGCGACCGTCTGCTGCGTCTTGATCTGGTCGAGCGCCTGCTGCGGCAGGAAGAAATCGACGAAGAGCGGGTCGAGCGCCTGCAGCGTCACGATGGTGGCGCCGGCGCTGAGGTACTGGCCGAGATCGACCTGGCGGATGCCGAGATGGCCGTCGAAGGGCGCGCGGATGAATTTGTAATCGAGCGTCGCCTGCTGCTGCGCCACCTGCGCCTCGGCGGATTTCAGGTTCTGCGCGTCGGTGTCGACCACCTGCTGGCTGACCGCCTGCGCCTTCAGCTGCCGCTCGTCGCGGTCATAGGTGATCTTGGCGAGCGCCGCCGAGGCCTTGAGCGCCTGCAGCTTGGCGAGATCGTCGGACGACGCGAGCTCCAGCAGCAGGTCGCCCTCCTTCACGTCGGCGCCGGACTCGAAATGGATGGCGGAGATCAGGCCGGAGACCTGCGAGCTGAGGTCGGCGCCGTTCATCGCGCGCAGGCTGCCCACCGCCTCGAGGCGCGGCTGCCAATCCTGCACCGCCGCGGCGGTGGTGGAGACCGTCTGCGGCATGGTCGCGAAGGCAGCGAGCGATTCCTTGATCTTGCCGGCGACGAAGGCCTTGAAGGCGAAGACGCCGCCGAGCACGACGCCGACCACCGCCAGCATGATGACGAAGCGCTTTATCATGGCTCCCTACTCCTCCAACACGGCAACTACCTCACGGGGAAACGACGGCCGCCGCCGGCCTCAGTCCAGCGGCCAGCCGATGTCGAACTGCTTCGGCGGCGGCGCCGTCACGTCGGTCCGGTTCCACCAGCCGCCGCCCAGCGCCTGGAACAGCGCCGCCGTATCGGCGAAGCGCGCCGCCTGCGCCTGCACCCGGCTGACATGCGCCTGCAGGGAGGTGCGCTCCGCATCGAGCAGCGAGGTGTAGCTGATGGCGCCGAGCTGGAACTGCTTCTCCGAGAGGTCGAGGCTGTCCGCCGCCGCCTGCTCGGCGGCGACCTGGGCGTTGAGGGCGTCGGCGTCCGACTGCAGCGCGCGCAGCGCGTCGGCCACGTTCTGGAACGCGGACAGCACG
>DATKPX010000036.1:0-5765 GCA_035523855.1 Allostellaceae bacterium | reverse complement strand
CGGTCCGTGGCATACGCAGAGGCGGCTCCGCCGAGACGATGGCGGTCAAGGTGACCGTCGGCAGCGGAGAGCAGTGACCGCTTAGCAGGTCAGGGATCGCTGATGACGTACTGCGTAGGCCTCGCCCTCAAGGACGGGCTCGTCCTGATGTCGGACACCCGCACCAATGCCGGCGTCGACAACATCGCCACCTTCTCCAAGATGCATCTCTTCGAGACGCCGGGCGAGCGGGTGGTCGTGCTGCTCACCTCTGGCAATCTCGCGGTGACCCAGGCGGTGGTGAGCCTGCTTCGGGAGCAGATCGCCGCCGAGGAGGGCGACAGCCTGATGACGACGCCGACGCTCTTCCGCGCGGCGCAGCTCGTGGGCGAGGCGATCCGCAAGGTGTTCCACACCGACGGCGCCGCGCTCAAGGAGCAGGACGTCCCCTTCGAGGTCTCGATCCTGCTCGGCGGCCAGATCAAGGGCGGCGAGATGCAGCTGTTCCAGGTCTATTCCGCCGGAAACTTCATCGAGGCGACGACCGACACGCCCTTCCTGCAGGCCGGCGAGCACAAATACGGCAAGCCCATCCTCGACCGCGCCGCGCGCCCCGACATGGATCTCTACGACGCGGTGAAGCTCGCGATGATCTCAATGGACTCGACGCTGCGCTCGAATCTCACCGTCGGCATGCCGATCGATCTCCTGATCTACCGCCGCGGCACCCAGAAGGTGGAGCTCCGGCGCCGCCTGGACCAGAACGACAGCTATTTCGCCATGATCCGCAACCGCTGGTCCCAGGCCCTGGTCGACGCCTACCAGCACCTGCCGCGGCCGGACTGGAAGAGCTGAGGCGCTGCGGATCCTCGCTTCAGGCGGTCATCGACCCAAGATGCTCGACACCTCTCTGATCACCGGCAGGAGGGCCGGCGAGGTGAGCGCGGCGAAGAAGATGATCGTCGCCCATTCCAGCTGCCGCTCGCGGATGGCCCGCCGCAGCTCGGCGCGGCCGCTGCGGCTGAGCTGGCTCACCTGAAGCAGCCGCATATCGCGGATTTCGGCGACGGCGAGCACGACGATGGTTCCGGCACCCGCGATCCACAACATCCACCAAGCCATCGCCCTGGCTCCTTCCACCGTCTGCTGCCTGTCGCTTTCCTGCGCCCGATTACGACACCGCAGCCTACGCTTTACCGGAGATAGGGCCTTGACCTGCATCAAGGGAGTCTCGCTGCCGCACAAGATGGCATAGGCGCGATGCGCTGATTGCATGCGTCCGGTCGTCGGCGATCACGACTACCGCAGGCGCCAGAACGAGGCCGTGCTCTCGTCGTCGACCGCCGCGCGGTCGAGGCCGAGGTCGCGGAGGGCGCGATCGTCGAGGCGGGCGAGGGGCCGGCGGAGCGAGGGCGGATGCGGCCACCAGCTTCTGATCTCCGAGGGCGAGCGGGAGAGTCGACTGGGCTCGCGGAGGCGGGGCGGCTCGGCATCGAGGGTGGGGGGATCATGGCGCGGCGGGCGGCGCTCGGTGGTCGCGATCCAGATCCCGCAGGCGACGCCGGCGACGCCGATCAGCAGGTTGACGCCGATCGGCTCGCCCAGCAGCGGCGCCGCCAGCAGCGAGGCGGTGATCGGGTTGAGGGTGATCGCGCTCGCCACCCGCGTCGGCGTGGTGCGCTTCAGCGCGAAGACCCAGAGGAAGAAGGTGAGGGCGGCGCCGAAAGCGGCGAGATAGAGGATGGCGGCCCATTGCCGCGCGCCGAAGCCGGTGCTGGCGGCGAGACCGCCCCCGGCCCAGACGAGGAGGAAGAGCGAACCGGACCCTGCTCCCATGCCCGCACAGACGAAGGCGAGCGGGCTCGAGCGGGCGATGAAGGGGCGCGACCAGACATTGTAGAGCGCCATGCAGAGCGCGCCCGCGACCATGACGAGGTCGCCGCGCCAGGCGCCCGCCGGCGCGTCGGCGAGGCCCGTGGCGAGCGCCACCGCGACGCCGGCGAAGGCGACCACGACGCCTGACGTCTTCCGCGCGGTCAGCGGCTCGGCGCGCAGCAGCGCCCCCACCACCATGGTGAGGAGCGGCAGCGTCGAGAGCGCCAGCGCGCCGCGCGCCGCCGTCGTGTAGCGGAGCGACAGGTTGAAGACGCTCATGAAGAGACCGAAGAAGAGGATGCCGAGCGCCGCGACGCCGGCCCAGTCCCGCCGCTCGGGCCACCGGCTGCGCAAGGCGAGCGCCACCGGCAGCAGCAGGAGGAAGCCCAGGCCGAAGCGGAGCGCGGCGAGGGTGACCGGATCGGTGGCGCCGATGGCAAAGCGCGTCACCGCCGTGTTGGTGCCGCCGAGCGCGCTGGAGAGGATCGCGGCGAGAATGCCGAGGCCCTCGCCGCTTCTCGTGGCGGTTGCGGTTGCGCGGCCGAGTCCGCGCTGCGTCAGCTCCATGGCACCCCTCCGAACGAGCCCGTCGGGGCGGCACTCTCGGCAGTGCGAGCGAGCCACGCAATTACGCGAGGAATAATCGATGGATGTTCGTGCCGGACCGAATGTCCTGATACAATTCCGGCCGTCACCCATCCGTCTCCGGGGAGCCCCGTTGGACTTCATCTTCATGCTGACGCGCGACGACCTGACGGTCGGCGACTGCCTCGCGGTGCTGGAGGAGGTCGCCGATCTCGGGCTGCGCCACATCGGCTTCAAGGATGTGGGGGTGGCGCCTGCGCTGCTGGAGCGGCTGCACCGCCGCATCAAGGACGCGGGCGCCACCAGCTACCTTGAGGTCGTGAGCCTGACGCCGGAGACCGCGCTGGAGTCGGCGCGGGTGGCGCGGCGGCTCGGCGTCGACCGGCTGCTGGGCGGCGCCGACGCGGCGGCGATCCTGCGCGCGATCGAGGGCAGCAGCATCGAGTACTATCCCTTCGTCGGGCAACCACGCGGCCATCCCACGTCGCTCGGCGGCTCGCCGGCGGAGATCGCGCGCGACTGCCGCCGCGCCGACGAGCTGGGGTGCGCCGGCGTGGATTTGCTCGCCTTCCGCGCGGAGAAAGAAAGCCCGACCGAGCTGGTGCGCGCCGCGCGCGCGGCGCTCCGCGGCCGGCTGGTGGTGGCGGGCTCGATCTCATCGCCCGATCAAATCGCCGAGCTCGCCCGGCTCGGCGTCGATGCCTTCACCGTCGGCACCGCGGTCTTCGAAGGGCGTTTCGGCTCGCGCCGGCCCTCGCTGCAACACCAGCTCGCCGAGGTGCTGGCGGCGGTCTCGGCCTAGCGCCGCGCGATCACGGCTCTTTCCAAGCATGACGCCCGCGTGTCAATCTTGCGTGAGCGGTGGCGGAGACGGGGAGCCGAATGGGCGCGTTGCGGCAGGTGGGGCCGGCGGAAGATCTTGAATGGCAGATGCGCTGCGATCTCGCGGCGGTGTTCCGCATCCATGCGCGGCTCGGCATGAACGAGCAGATCGGCAACCACCACAGCCTGATGCTGCCCGGCGACGATACCCGCTTCCTGATCAACCCGCGCGGTCTCCTCTTCCAGGAGATCACCGCCAGCAACCTCATCGTCTGCGACCTCGAGGGCAAGGTGCTGCGCGGCAACGGCGAGCTGCGCAAGGTGGCGTTCCACATCCACGCCCGCATCCACCTCATGCATCCCCAGGCCAAATGCGTGATGCACGTCCATCCGCCCAACCTCACGGCGCTCTCGCTGATGGAGAACGGCCGGATGGAGCTCTCGCACCACAACAATCTCGTCCTCAACGACCGCATCGTCTATGACGAGGCGGCGCATGGTCCGGTGCGTGACAGCGAGGAAGGCGACCGCATCGCCCGCGTCATGGGCGACCGCACCATCATGGTGATGGCCAATCACGGCGTGACCGTGGTCGGCCCCAGCGTGCACGACGCCTTCGACGAGCTCTACATGGCCGAGCGCACCTGCGGCTATCAGCTCGCCGCCCGCATGGCGGGCGGCACGCTTCGCCGCCAGCCGGATCAGCTCCGGCACGATTTCCGCGGGCCTTGGAGCGACAAGTTCGACGCGCGGCTTCATCTCGACGCCTGGCGGCGGGTGCTCGACCGCGAGGAGCCGGACTACGCGACCTGATCGCCGCCGGCTATGGTAATTCATCGATCAATCAGCGAGGCTCTCCTCCCATGACCGGGACGCGCATCACGACAACCGTCGATTTCGAGAAGAACGGGTTGCAGACCGGCTTCCTCCGCCTGCCGCATTCGGTACACGAATCCGCCTATGGCTGGATCCCGATCCCGGTGGTCTGCATCAAGAACGGCAAGGGCCCGACCGTGCTGCTCAACTCCGGCAATCACGGCGACGAGTACGAGGGCCAGGTGACGCTGATGAAGCTGATCCGCGAGCTGAAGCCGGCGCAGATCCGCGGCCGCATCATCTTCCTGCCGGCGGCGAACTTCCCCGCCGCCAGTGCCGGCCGGCGCACCTCGCCGATCGACGGCGGCAACCTCAACCGCTCCTTCCCGGGCGACGCCAACGGCACGCCCACCAAGATGATCGCGCACTACATCGACACGGTGATCCTGCCGCTCTGCGACTATGCCTTCGATCTGCATTCCGGCGGCAGCTCGCTCATGTACATTCCGAGCGCGCTCGGCACCATCATCAAGGGCGAGACCAAGCGCAATGCGAAGACGCTGGAGCTCTTGAAGGTGTTCGGCGCGCCGATCGGCTATGTGGCGACGCAGTCCTCGCAGTCGATGGGCGGCGAGCTGACGCTGAGCGCCTCAGCGGCGCGGCGCGGCGTCTTCACGCTGGCGACCGAGATGGGCGGGTCCGGCACGGTGACGCCGGCGGCGCTCAAGATCGCCGGCAGCGGCGTGCGCCGGATCCTCAAGCACATCGGCGTGGTGCCGGGCCTCAAGGTTGCGCCGCCGCCGCCGACCCGCCTCATGGAGATCGCCGGCCCCGACTATTTCGTCTATACGCCCGAGGGCGGCGGCGTCTTCGAGCCGCTGGTGGAGCTCGGCGATACCATCAAGAAGGGCCAGCCCGCCGCCGCCATCCACTTCTCCCACACGCCCTGGCGCAAGCCCGAGGTCGTCCGCTTCGAGCGCGACGGCGTGGTGCTCTGCAAGCGCATCCCCGGCCGTACCGAGCGCGGCGACTGTCTCTTTCACCTGGGGACGGAGTTCAAGGCCTGAGGGCGGACCCTCTCCGCCGCCATGGCGGGGAGAGCGGCGGCTGGGGGTGAGCCGGAGGGTCGAGCGCCCGCGCGCCAGTGGCTTCACGCCTGGCCGAACCACTCCCTCAGGAACGGCTGGTGCTGGACCGGGTTGAACTCGGTGATCCGGCTGAAGCGCATCTTCCGCGCCTTGGTGAAGGGCTCCTCCGCCAGCAGCGCCTCCAGCTTCTCCCGTGACTCCGCCCGCGCCAGCAGGAAGCCGCCGCGCGCCGGGATCTGCGGGCCGGAGCAGAGGAAATGCCCGTCGTCATAGCCCTTCTGCAGAAAGGCGCGATGGGTGGGAATGAGCTCGGCCAGCTCCTCGAACGGGACGAGGTACTCGCCCTCCAGCAGGTAATGCTTCACGACCCACAGACCCCCGATGTCGTCCTGGCTGCCGGGAATGTAACCGACCGGTTCGTTCCTGGCCAGTGACAAATACGAACCGGTCGGTTACATGTTGGGCACGAAGGAGACCGTGGATGAGTGCAAGTTCGGTGCGCGCGCAACACAGGCCGGAGCGCAAGCTTGCCGGCGACAAGGTTTTCGAGGTCGCCGCCGACCTCTTCTATCGCAAGGGCGTGCGCGCCGTCGGCGTGGA
>DATKPX010000035.1:0-10248 GCA_035523855.1 Allostellaceae bacterium | reverse complement strand
GCCGAACTCAACGCGCTCGCCGAGAACCCCAACCTCTGGGAGAAGCCCGCCGAGGCGCAGAAGCTGCTGCAGGAGCGCAGCCGGCTGGAGCGCGGCGTCGAGGGCTATCGCAAGATCGAGCGCGAGCTCGAGGACACGCTGGGCCTGATCGAGCTCGCCGAGGCCGACGGCGACGAGGCCATGGTGCGCGATGCCGAGCAGACGCTGACGCGGCTACGCGAGGAGGCTGGCAAGCGCGAGCTCGAGAGCCTGCTCTCCGGCGAGGCGGATGCCAGCGACTGTTATCTCGAGGTCCATGCGGGCGCCGGCGGCACCGAGGCGCAGGACTGGGCGCAGATGCTGTTGCGCATGTACACGCGCTGGGCCGAGCAGCACGGCTACAAGGTGGGCTGGCTCGAGGAGAGTCCCGGCGAGGAAGCCGGCCTCAAATCCGCCACCGTCCAGGTCTCCGGCGAGAACGCCTATGGCTGGCTCAAGACCGAGAGCGGCGTGCACCGCCTTGTGCGCATCTCGCCCTATGATTCGGCGGCACGGCGTCACACCAGCTTCGCCTCCGTCTGGGTCTATCCCGTGGTCGACGACAAGATCGAGGTCGAGGTGCAGGACAAGTACCTGCGCGTCGACACCTATCGTTCCTCGGGCGCGGGCGGCCAGCACGTCAACAAGACCGACAGCGCGGTGCGCCTGACCTACACGCTCCCCGGCACCGATCCTGTGGTGGTGGCGTGCCAGAGCGAACGCTCGCAGCACCAGAACCGCCATCACGCCATGGCGATGCTGAAGGCGCGCCTCTACGAGATCGAGCTGCAGAAGCGCGAGGCGCAGACCGAGGCGATGAACGCCACCAAGACCGATATCGGCTGGGGCCACCAGATCCGCTCTTACGTTCTGCAGCCCTATCAGATGGTGAAGGACCTGCGCACGGGCGTCGAGACCAGCAGCACCGGCGCGGTGCTGGACGGCGACCTAGATCGCTTCCTCGAGGCTTCGCTGGCTCAGCGCATCAAGGGCGCCGACGCCGCCGCCGCCGAGACGGCGGAGTCGGATTAGAGCGCGCGCACCTTCGTCAGGAAGGTCTTCACTTCGCCGTTCAGGTTTTCCGCCTGTCCCGACAGGTCGGAGGCCTGCTGCAGCAGATGCTGCGCCTGCGCGCCGGAATTGCGCGCGTGCCCCATCACCGCGGTGATGCTGGAGGAAGCCGACTTGGTTCCTTCGGCCGCCTGCTGGATGTTGCGGGCGATCTCCTGCGTGGCCGCGCTCTGCTCCTCGACCGCGGTGGCGACCGCGGTGGTGATCTCGTCCATCCTGCCGATGATGTCGCCGATCCCTTGAATCGCGCCGACGGTGGCGTCGGAGACGGACTGGATCGCCCGTACCTGGTCGCCGATCTCCTCGGTCGCCTTGCTGGTCTGGTTGGCGAGCGCCTTCACTTCGGTCGCCACCACGGCGAAGCCTTTGCCGGCTTCGCCGGCTCTGGCGGCCTCGATGGTCGCGTTGAGCGCCAGGAGATTGGTCTGGCCGGCGATCTTGTTGATCAGCAGGACGACCTCGCTGACCTTCTTGCCGACCTCGGCAAGGCTGCCGATGGTGGCGTTCGCCTGCTCGGCCTGCTTTACCGCCTCGCGGGCGATCTCCGAGGACTGCATGATCTGGCGGCTGATCTCGTTGACCGAGGCCGTGAGCTCCTCGGCTGCCGCGGCGACCGTGTGCACGTTGACCGAGCCCTCCTCGGTGGCCGCGGCCGCGCTCGTCGCCTGCTCGCTCAGGTCGGCGCTCGCCTGTGACATGGATTCCGCGTTCTTGTGCATGTCGCCCGCCGCGACCGCCACGGTCTCGGCGACGGAGCGCACATTGCGATCGGCGAAGGCGACGAAGTCGCGAACATTGCGCTCCATGATCGCCGTGGCGTCGTTGAGCGACTGCGCGGCGCCGCCGAATGCGCCGGGCAGGCCGCGGGTCAGGACCTTGCGGAAATACTTGCCCTTGCTCACATGGCGCATCGAGCCGGCGGCCTCGCGCACGAAGGCGTCGGTGATGTCGAGCACATCGTTGATGCCCCGCTGGATGAGTCCGAGCACGCCGGGCTGGGGCGCCTCGAGAATGCGGGCCTCCAAATCGCCCCGCGCAGCCGCGGCGCAGATCTGCGCCGCGCCTTTCAGCGTCTGCTCGGTCTGGCGCAGATAATAGGCGGCGCCGCCGAGGCAGCCGAGGATGAGAAGGCAGCCGACGGGACCGATGATAGCGCCATCAAGCGAGAACAGCGCGAGCCCGCCGGCGAGGATCGCGAGCGCGCCGCCGGCGAACAGGAAGATCCAGACCCTAGAGAGTGAAGACGAATTCATCGTACTCGACCTTCTTTTCCTGCAGCGTCGCGAGCAAGCGCTCGAAGGAGTGCTGCATGCCTTCCTTGCGGTCGGACGCGCGCCGCTCCTCCGCGAGAAGCAGATCGTAGAGGGGCTTGATCGCGGCAATCTGGCGCGCGTCGGGCTTGCGGCGGTTGGAGTGATAGCCGATCACGTCGCCGTTGGCGTTGAAGCTCGGCGTCACGTGGGCGAAGACCCAGTAGTGGTCGCCATTGCTCGCCATGTTGAGCACGTAGGCGAAGATCTCCTCCTTCGCCTGGATCGTGTCCCACAACAGCTTGAAGACGCAGCGCGGCATGTCCGGATGGCGGATGATGCTGTGCGGCTGCCCCAGCAGCTCGGCCGCACGATAGTGCGAGACGCGGAGGAAGACGTCGTTGACGTAGGTGATGCGGCCCTTGAGATCCGTCTTGCTGACGATGATCTCATTCTCTTCGAAGCGGCTCTCGCGTCCGGTCGGGCTGATGTGCTGACGTGCCATGGTATTACTCGCGAGTAATCTGCAAGCTTTAACGTGGGCCTAGACCGTTAGTTTTTGGTTCTCGCCGCGCCGCCGGGCAATTCGGATTTGCGATGAGCGGCACCGAAGTTTGCGTGTCGTCACAATGCGCTATGGCGCTCGTCGCGCCCTCGTCCGGGCGAGATAGGTATAAATACCTAGCCTGAATACGATGCGCTGCGCGCATCATGCGAGGGTCGTCGGCGCGGGGCGGTCGGCTTCAGTCGTCGAAGAAAGCGCCGATGCCGATGCCCCCAGAGGGCGGGTCCGCGCTGCGGTCCCGGTCGAGCGCCGGCTTCAGCTCCATGGTCTGCGCGAAGAAGGCGTCCGCGCTGCGCATCGGCGCCAGGCGCAGTGACGGCGGCATCAGGTGCTGCACATAGTCCTGCTGGCTATTGCCGGAGCGCCGCTCCGACTGCGACAGCGCCTGGGTGGCGATCGCGATGGCGAGGAGGGCGCCCACCACGCCGCCCTTGAGCCAAAGCCGGGTGGGGCCGATCGCGCGCAAGTGCAGGAAGCAGACGCCGGCGAGCAGGCTCGCGGTCCCGACGTAGCGGTAAGCCTGCGGCCTCGGCGACGAGAGGGCATAGGCGCCCACCGCCAGCGCTTCGCCGTAGAGCAGGTAGATCAGCACGCCCGCGAGCGCGATCAGCAGATGGCGCTCGAAATGGGCATGGCCCGAGAAGATGCGGGACATCACCGCCCAGCCGGCGGTCCAGACGACGACCAGGAAGGCGAGGGCCAGCTCGGGGGTAAGATAGGCATAGAGCTTGGCCTCGCCGGTCTCGCCCAGCCATTGCGCGACGGCCGACATGCCGATGATCGCCAGCGCCAAGGCCGCCGGTATCGGCCAGGCCGGGAAGTGCGAGGTCTGCGGCCGCTCCCGCGGTACCGCGTGGCTCGCCGCGCGGACGCGCAGATGGGTCTGGCCGATGCGGATCGGACGGTCGCCGTCGAGGAGAATACGATCCTGGCGCGCCTTGCCGCGATCGCTGAAGGTGCCGTTGGCGCTGCCAAGATCCTCGGCGACGAGAGCGCCGGCCGCATCCCGCCGGATGCGCAGGTGCCGGGCCGCGACATAGGGATCGTCGACCACGACGTCGTTGTCGTAAGCGCGGCCGACCCGCACCTCGGGTCCGGCGCAACGGTAGCGCGCCTGGACGTCGCGATGCCGGGAGAGCACCTCCACCCAGATTATTTCGTCCATCTGACCGCTTCGAGAAAGCGCTTGGAGAGCGCGACCGCATTGTCGTAGCTGACCGCCTGCAGCGCCAGACGCGACACCAGCGCGCGGGTGCCGCTGTCCTGCGTCACCGCCAGGACGGAGACGTCGTAAAGTCCCTCGAACTCCCGATAGGCCCGTGCGCACCAGACGACACGGAGCGGCGGGGACGCCTCGTCGGCGACGAAGCCTTCCTGGCAGCGCTGCCGCGTCTGCCATTTCCGCGCCCAGCCGCCCGGCCAGGTGGCGGTGGTCAGGTTCTGGGAGGACAGGAAAGCCGAGAACTGGAACTGGTTGAGGTCGACGCTCTGGACGTAGGAGTGATCGAGGTGGATCAGCCCGGTGCTGAGGTCGGTGGCGACGAAGAGGCGCGTGTCGCTGTTGCAATTGGTGGAGTTGACGGCGGCGCGCGGCTTCGGCGTCTGCCCGGCGTTCGTCTGCGCCCAGCAGGTGAACCAGGGCGCCTCGCTCTCCACCGCCTGATAGGGTCCGAAGCCGACCGGGCGGAAGCCCTTCTCGTCGATCGACTTGTAGAGGCTCGCCTGCCAGGCGACGAGCTGCCGGCCGATCTCGGCGCGGAAATCATCGCCGGCGGGCGGCGTCTGATCCTCTTGCACCCGCTTCAGCAGCCTCGCCGCATGGCCGGCCGGAACCAGGAAGCTCACGAGCTCGCCACCGACCTGCTTCGACACGTTGATGCCGGCGACGCGTCCGTCCACGGTCACGGTGGGACCGCCGCTCATGCCCGGGTTGACCGCGCCCGAGAAGTGAATGCGGTCGGTGTAGCTGCGCTCCACCAGTCCGTTGTAGGTGCCCTCGACGATGGTGAAGCCGAGGTCGAGCGGATTTCCCATGGAATAGAGGCGCTCGCCGTTCGGCAGCTCGCCGCCGACCCCGCGGGCGTCGAATTGCAGGAAGGGCTGGTCGCGCCGGTCGGTGCGGACGACGGCGAGATCGTTCGCGAGATCGATCGCCAGCAGCTGCAGCGTGCCGGTCTTGCCGTCGGCGGCGGCGTATTCCAGGCGATATGTCTTGGGCTCGAGCGCGTATTGCGACACCACGTGGTAGTTCGTGATCGCGAGGCCGTCCGCGCTCACCAGGAAGCCGGAGCCGATCGAGGATTGCCGGCCGGCGGCGGCGACCAGGGTGCGGATCTGCAGCAGCTTCGGCCGGGCTTCCGCATAGATGCGCTCGGCCGTCGTGGAGGTCGGGGCCGCAAGCTCCGGCATCGACGGCTGCGCGCGCGCGGCGCCGATGCCGAGCACGGCCGCGAGCAGCAGCAGGGCCGGGATCCATCGCATGGGCGGAAGCTTCGGGGTCGAATAAGTCAGGATGATGGCTGACTTTCAAGGCGCGGGTGACGACGCTGCGGTGCTGCAGCGATGCCGGACGATAGCGTGGGAGCCGAGCGCCGGGCAAGCTGCCGGGCGGCGGGGGGTCAGCGCGGCGGCAGGCCGGCGAGCGGTCGATAGAAGGCGGCGTCGAAGCCGGCCTCGGCGCGGGCGGCCTCGTTGAAGGGCGGCTTGAGCACGCCTCGGAAATGGCGTCGGACCAGTTCATGGTAGGTCGCGGCCGGCGCCAGCCCCCGCTCTGTGCAGCCCCATTCGAACCAACGCCGCCCGGCGGCGACATGGACGATCTCGTCGCGATAGATCTTGCGCAGGACCGCCGCGCTCTGGGCGTCGCCGCCGCGCTCCAGGCGGCCGATCATGTCCGGCGTGACATCGAGCCCGCGCGCCTCCAGCACCAGCGGCACCACCGCCAGCCGTGCCAGCAGGTCATGGGCGGTCGACGCCGCCGCCTCCCAGAGCCCGTCATGCGCCGGGAGATCGCCATAGGCGGCGCCGAGCTCGGCGAGGCGGGACGCCAGCAGCGCGTGATGCGATGCTTCCTCGTCGGCGACCGTCACCCAGTCGTCGAAGAAGCCTCGCGGCGGCGCCTCGGATGCGAAGCGGGCGATCAGGTCCCAGGCGAGATCGATCGCGTTGAGCTCGATGTGGGCGAGCGCGTGCAGCAAGGCAACGCGGCTCTCGCGCTCGCCGCCGGCGCGGCGCTTCGGCATCTCCCGCGGCGGCAGCAGCGTCGGGCGCACCGGCCGCGCCGGGCGGTCCGGCGGCACGGCGTCGCCGATCTCGAGGGAGCCGCTCCGCCACGCCTGCGCCGCGGCGTGGGAGAGGGCGATCTTCTCCCGGGGCTCGGCAGCGCTCAGCACCGCCACGGCGGCGCCGGCGAGGGTGCTGGTGGCTCTCTCGCTCAGAGCGCTTGCACGGCTTCCAGGACTTCCTCCACGTGGCCCGGCACCTTCACCTTGCGCCAGAGGCCGCGGATGACGCCCTTGCCGTCGATCAGGAAGGTGGCGCGGTCCATGCCCATGTATTTGCGGCCGTACATGCTCTTCTGCACCCAGACGCCGTACTCCTTGGCGACCGCGGTATCCTCGTCGGCGGCGAGGGTGAAGGGGAGCTGGTACTTCTTCTTGAACTTGTCGTGCGAGGCGACGGAATCCTTGGAGACGCCGATGACGGTGGCGCCGGTCTTGGAGAAATCCGGCAATGCATCGCGGAAGCCGCAGGCCTCCTTGGTGCAGCCGGAGGTGTCGTCCTTCGGATAGAAGTAGAGGATCACGTTCTTGCCCCTAAGCGCCTTCAGCGACACCTTGCCGTTGCCGTCGGTGGGCAGGGTGAAGTCGGGCGCCTTGTCGCCGATCTCCAAGCTCATGCGGTCTCGTCCTCCGTTGCTTTGGTTCCCGGCGGCTCCTCGATCCCCAGACGCCGCCGCGCCGCGGCCGCCGGGCGTGCCACCAGGGTCGCGTATTGAGTGCGCACCCGCGCCGCCGCGGCGCTCATATCCGCCTTGAGGTGCTCGAAGTCAATGGCGCCGGTCCCGCCGGCCAGGATGGCGCGCAGCGCCGGCGAGGCCGCCGCCTCGTCGAAGGGCTCGTCGACGCAGAGCTTGATCAGCCCCTGCACATTGCGCCAGAGGTCGAGGGCTTCCAGCAGGCTGGCGGTGGTCGCTCGGTCGAGGAGCGTCGCCTCCATCAGCGCCTGCAGCGCATCGCCGGTGTTCTGGCGCAGCACGCTCGGGTGATCGTGCGCGCGGCGGAGCTGCAGGTACTGCGCGACGAACTCGATGTCGACCAGGCCGCCGCGGCGGTGCTTCGCTTCCCAGATCGGCGGCCGCTGGTGCTGCTCCGCGATGCGCTGGCGCATGTCGGCGACATCGACCACCAGGCGGTCCGCATCGCGCGGGCGGGTGAGGACGGTGCGGATCTCGGCAATGATGCGCTCGGCGAGCGCCGGCGATCCCGCCACCGGCCGCGCCCGCGTCAGCGCCATGTGCTCCCAGGTCCAGGCGCTCTCGACGTGATAGCGCTGAAAGGCGGCGAGGCTGGTGGCGAGCGGTCCCTTGGTGCCGGACGGCCTGAGGCGCATGTCCACTTCGTAGAGCGTGCCCTCCGCGGTGAGCGCCGTCAGCGCGTTCACCACGCGCTGCCAGAGCCGCATGTAGTAGGTGGAGACCGGCAGCGGGCGCGGCCCGTCCGAGTTCTCCGCCGCCTCCGGCGCGTCGTAGATCAGCACCAGGTCGAGATCGGAGGTCACGGTCATCTCGCGGCCGCCAAGCTTGCCGAGGGCGATCACCACCGCCTCGCCGCCGGCGATCGTGCCATGCGCGCGCGCCATGTCGCTGGCGATCCGCGACAGCATCGCCGCGATCACCGTCTCCGCCACATCGGCGAAGGCGGCGCCGGCGACCGGGCCGTCGATCAGGCCGCGGATGATCTGCACGCCGATCTGGAACCGCTTGTCATGGGTCCAGCGCCGGGCGATATCGAGCAGATCCTCCGTGTCCCGCGCCGTGTCGAGCTGGGTCCCGAGCTCCCGCGCCAGCGTCTGGCGCGACGGCAGCGGATCGAGAAAGTCGGCGCTCAGCATGCCATCGAGCAGGCCCGGCCGCTGCGCCAGCTGATCGGCGAGGCGCGGCACGCCGCCGATGATCTCCGCCACCATGTGCAGCAGCGAGGGATTGGCGTGGAACAGCGACAAGATCTGCACGCCCGCGGGCAGGCGCTCCATCAGCTGGTCGAAGCGGCGCAGCGCGGTGTCGGGGCTGGACGTGCGCCCGAAGGCGGCGAGGAGGGTCGGGATCAACTCGGTCATCAGCTCGCGGGCGCGCTGGCTGCGCATGGCGCGGTAGCGCCCGTGATGCCAGCCGCGCACGATCGCCGCCGCCGCGGAGGGATCGCCGTAGCCGAGACCGCGCAGGGTCGAGAGCGTGTCCGGGTCGTCCTCGCTGCCGGTGAAGACGAGATTGCCGGGGCCGGAGAGCGAGGGCGATTCCTCGAACAGGTGCGCGTACTGCCCCTCGACGGTCGCGAGCTGATGCAGCAGCTCGGCGCGGAAGTCCACCACCGAGCGGTAGCCGAGGAAAGTGGCGATCTTGGCGAGTCCGGCCTCGTCCGTCGGCAGCGAATGCACCTGCTGGTCCTCGATCATCTGCAGGCGGTGCTCGACGCGGCGCAGGAACTGGTAGGCCTGTGTCATCTCCTCCGCGGCCGCCGGTGTCACCCGGCCGATCTCCGCCAGCGCCGTCAGCGCCGCGCAGGTGCCGGCGACCCGCACCGCCGGCAGCCTTCCGCCCCAGATCAGCTGCTGCGTCTGGGCGAAGAACTCGATCTCGCGGATGCCGCCGCGGCCGAGCTTGACGTTGTGGCCGAGCACCGCGATGCGGCCGCCGCCGCGATGGGCGTGGATCTGACGCTTGATGGAATGGATGTCCTGGATCGCGGCGAAGTCGAGGTTCTTGCGCCAGAGAAACGGGCGGAGCTCGGTAAGGAAGTGGAAGCCCGCCTCGATGTCGCCGGCCACCGGGCGCGCCTTGATGAGCGCCGCGCGTTCCCAGTTCTGCCCGGCGCTCTCGTAATAGGTCAGCGCCGCCATCACCGAGAGGGCGGGCGGCGTCGAGGCAGGGTCCGGCCGGAGCCTGAGGTCGGTGCGGAACACGTAGCCGTCCTCGGTGTGCTCGTCCAGCAGCCGGACCAGATCGCGGGCGAGCCGGGCGAAGAGCTGATGCGGACTGTGGCGCCCGACATAGCGCACCCGCTCGGTATCGAAGAGGACGATCAGGTCGATATCGCTGGAATAGTTGAGCTCGCGGGCGCCGAGCTTGCCCATGCCGAGCACGATGAGGCCGCTGTCGCGGGCAGGGTCGTCGGGGTGCTTGAGCTCGATCTCGCCGTGCGCCGCCGCGGCCCGCAGGAGGTGCCGGACGCCGGCGCAAAGCGCGCGTTCCGCGATTTCCGAGAGCGCCGCGGTCACGCGTTCGAGAGGCCACCATTGGGCGATGTCGGCGATCGCCACCACCAGCGCCGCCCGGCGCTTGCCAACGCGCAGCCGGCGCATCAGACTCGGTCGGTCCCGATCCGACTCCAGATCTCGATTGAGCGCTGCCTCGACTTCGGCGAAAGTAGCGTCGGATCCGGTTTGGAGGAGCCGCATCAGGAAGCCCGGCTCCTTGAGACAACATTGGGTGAGGAACGGGCTGTTGCCGAAGAGCGAGGCGAGCAACCGGGCGCCGCCCGCATGATCGGCAAGCGCGCGCATGCAGTCGGCAAGCTCGGCGTCGTCGATCTCGTCCGCGCGCTCGCGCCACCGCGTCACGCCGAGGGCGGCGAGACCTGGGTCGGCGGGCGCGGGCAGATTTTCAACATCGAGCGACGGTAACGACGGACGCATGGCGCTTCAGTCCCCGCACGACGACGACCGCGAGACTGCGCGTCCTGATCCACCCGGTCAAGCGCCGGCGCCCCCGCCGCGCCGGCGTCGCGCCGCCCGCCGCTGCGCGCTGATATGCGTGCGTGTGGTGGAATCCCTCCTGGCGGGGATCGCCATCGCCGTGGTGGTGATCGGGTGGCGGCTGCAGAGCGGACCGATCTCGCTGGATTTCCTTGCGCCCTGGCTGCAGCAGACGCTGGCGGTTCCGGAGCAGGGCATCTCCGTCGTCGTCGAGCACACCGAGCTCAGCCTGGATACCTCCGAGCACACCCTCGATCTCCTGGCGGACGGCGTGCATGTCCGACGCAACAACGACAGCGCCGAGGTGCTGCTGCCGCGGCTGGTGCTCAATCTGAGCCTGCGCGCCGCGCTCACCGGGCTGCTGGCGCCGAC
>DATKPX010000034.1:0-8072 GCA_035523855.1 Allostellaceae bacterium | reverse complement strand
CCGCAGCCTGGCGCCGGAGGTGCCGGTGATCGCGATCTCCGGCGGCGGCGGCGGCCAGGCCGACTATCTGCGCATGGCGGGGCTGCTGGGCGCCGCCGCGGTGATGGCGAAGCCGTTCGATCCCGTGGCGCTGGTGGAGCTGGCGCGCAGCCTGGTGGATAAGCGGGAAGCGGCGCGAGGACGGCGCTAGGCGCGTCGCTCAGGCGGCCGGCGCCGCCGCAGTCCCCATGTGCAGCAGGCCACGCAGCAGCTCGACGGGCTTCTCGATGTCGAAGGGCTTGTGGATGCCGCAGTCGGCGCCGAGCTTCACCGCCAGCGACACGAAGTCGGTGTTGCCGATGCGGCCGCCGCCGGACATCGCGATGATCTTCGCGTCGGGAAATTCGTGGCGGATCGTGCGGATCGTCTCGATGCCGTCGCGCCCGGGCATCATGATGTCGGTGATCACCGCCGCCGGATGATGGTCGCGATAGGCCCGGAGCCCCGCCTCGCCGTCCGCCGCCGTCAGCACGTCGAAGCCGTAGATCTGCAGCAGCATCTCCAGGCTCTGCCGCACCGGCTGATCGTCGTCGATGACGAGGATGAGCGGCCGCTCGGCAGCCTCGGCCGGCTCAGCGCGGGCGACCATGCCGTCACACATGAACATCCATCCGCTCGCAATTGGCTCAAGTCATCGGAATACGGATGGAACATAGCATCGGCGGCTTGCGGCAACGATAAGAGGAAGTACCTAGGGGAAATTACGTCTGCGGCATGAAGGGGTTAGCCCGTCGCGGAGGCTGCATGCCGGCGTCCGCACGATGCCGGCGGCGGCCGGCGAGTCCGCTCAGGACGAGGATTTCTCCGTGACCGGCTTCGGCGGCAGCCGCATCTGCATCTCGAGCATCTCCAGGCGAAGCTCGCCGACGTGATACTCGAGCAGCGCCAGGCGCTGTGCGATCAGCTCCAGAGCATGCGCGATCCGCTCCTGACTGCCCACGGCCGTCGGTGGTCGCATTCCGTACGGCGCCCGCTCTACCCCATGAGAAAGTTCTCCTCCGGCAACTCCTCAATTGTCGCGGAGCGAACCCCGAGTGTCTGTGACCGAGTTCACAGAGCGCGCGGGATTGCGATCACGGCCGGTCACAGTCCGGTGCGCGGGCGGGAGATCCTGCCGGTCGGCGGCAGAGCTTGCCGGCGCGGCCCGGCAAAAATTTCCGGATGCCGCCCGCGCGGAGCCGTTGAATCGCGCGCAAAGCGCCGTTTACGCCGGTATTTCGCATGGCCCGCGCTTTGCTTTGAGCCGGCGAGAGGGCGGCAGAGGTCGCGCGGCAATCCGTTGCGCGGCGGGGCGCGCTCATCGGCTCTCGTCGCGGAGGCGTTCATGTCTGTCGGTGGCATCGGCTCAGGACATCAGGCACAGCTCAACCAGATCCTCTCGAAGCTCTTCTCGCGCCTCGACAGCAGCGACGGCTCCGCCGGCTCAAGCGCGAGCTCGAGCTCGACGGACAGCTCCGCGTCGAGCGCCTCGACCGGCGCCTCGAGCGACGCGGTCGGCCGGCTCAGCGACGAGATCCTGGCCCTGCTGGTCCAGCTTCAGCAGGCCGGGTCGGGTGGCAGCGCCTGCGGCAGCGACTGCGGCGGCAACGCGGGCAGCGCCGGCAGCACCGATGCCACCAGCCAGGCCGGGCAGACCGGCCAGTCGCCGATCCAGCAGCTGTTCTCCGCCATCGATACGAATGGCGACGGCGCGATCTCCAAATCGGAGTTCGAGAGCTACATCACGCAGAATGGCGGGACGCAGCAGGAAGCCGACGCGATCTTCTCGCAGCTCGATCCCAGCGGCACCGGCTCGATCAACGAAAACCAGATCGCCGACGCCGCGAAGGCGGGCCGCCATCACGGCCACCACCATCACCACGGCACCGCCCAGGCCGCCGACAATCTCTTCTCGGCGATCGACACCGACGGCGACGGCAGCATCAGCAAGCAGGAGCTGGAGAATTTCGTCACCCAGCAGGGCGGCACCACGGCGGAGGCCGACCAGGACTATGCCGCTCTCGACCCCGACAACACCGGCTCCGTCAGCAAGAGCCAGTTCGAGCAGGCGTTCCGGCAGCTGAGCTTCTCCGGCGCGCCCGACGCAGCCCAGAGCGCCGCGAGCGACGGCACCGCCTCGCCGCTGGTGAACCTCCTCGACAAGTTCACGCTGACGCCGCTCGACACCGCGGGCAAGCTGCGGCCGATCTTCCTTTCCTCCGATCTGCAGGCGAGCCTGTTCTCCGGCCTCGACGGCAACGGCGACGGCTCGCTGACCCAGTCCGAGGTCGAGCAGGGCGTCACCAAGGCCGGCGGCACCACGGCGGCGGCGGACGCGCTCTTCGCGCAGCTCGATCCCACCGGCTCCGGCAGCGTCAGCCAGGCTCAGTTCACGCAGAATCTCTGGCCGCAGCCCGACCGACTCTTCGACTGGTCGCGGGCGAACGTCGCCGGCGGCTCGGCGCAGGACGCGATCGCGGCCCTGCTGCAGAACCCGACTAGTACGCAGACCGTCTGACGCCGCCGCTCTCCGCGGCAAGCGCGAAAGTCGCCTCCACGTAGCGCAGGATCTGCTCCACGCAGGCCTCGACCGGCTGCGCGCCGGTGTCGACCACGAGGTCCGGCGCGTCGGGCGCCTCGTAAGGTGCGGAGACGCCGGTGAACTCCAAGATCTCGCCCGACCGCGCGCGGCGATAGAGGCCCTTGGGGTCGCGCCGCTCGCACGTCGCGAGATCGGCGCGGATGTAGATCTCGTGGAAACCGCTTCCGGCGGCGGCGCGCGCCCGCGCGCGGTCGGCACGGTAGGGCGAGATGAAGGCGGTGATGCAGAGCAGGCCGGCGTCCGCGAAGAGCGCCGCCACCTCGCCGACCCGCCGGATGTTCTCCACGCGATCCTCCGGCGAGAAGCCGAGATTGGCGCTCAGTCCGCCGCGAATGTTGTCGCCGTCGAGGACGTAGGTCGCATAGCCGCGGTGGAACAGCTCCCGCTCCACCGCCATGGCGAGAGTGGACTTGCCGGCACCCGAGAGGCCGGTGAGCCAGAGCACGCCACCCCAATGGCCGCACCGCTCGGCGCGATCGGCGGCGGCTATCGCATGATCGACCGGCGTCAGGTTCGCCGATTTGACCGCGACGGCCCGGCGCTGATCGGCGAAGCCGCGCGTCGAGACCAAGCCGCCGGCGACCGTCTCGCCGCCCGCGCGCAGCACGAAACGGCCGGTGGCCGGCAGCCGGCCGTGATCGTCGAGCGCGAGCAGCGCGCGGCTGCGTAGCACCACCTCAGCCGCCTGGTCGCGCAGCACGGTGTCGGCGCCGCCGGGCCCCAGCGTGTCGGTATCGATCACGCGCTCGACGCCGGCGACGACCACTGCGGCCGTCGTGGTGGCGAGGTGGAGCTGATAGGTCTTGCCGGCGGCGAGCGGTTCCCGGCCGAGCCAGAACAGGCTGGCGCGGAACGCGTTCGTGTAGACCGGCGCCTCCTGCGGATGGCTGGCGATCTCGCCGCGCTCGACGAAGAGCGGCCGGTCGAGGGTGATACCCACCGACTGACCGGCGGTCGCCTCGCCGGGTGGCGGCGTGCCCCAGGCCTCGATGGTCCGCACCGCCGCCAGCTTGTTCGAGGGCGCGAACAGCAGCGTGTCGCCGATCGCGATCCGGCCGGTCTCGATCCGGCCGACCAGGATGCGGGCGCCGTCGCGGCGATAGACGTCCTGGATCGGCAGCCTGAGCGGCGCCGCCGTGCCGTCGGCGGCAGGCTCGAGGGATTGCAGCGCCGCCAGCAGGGTCGGGCCGCGGTGCCAGGGCATCCGCGGGCTCGGCACCACGAGATTGTCGCCGTGGCGCGCCGCGATCGGCAGCACGCAGCGGGGCGTCAGGCCGAGATCGGCGAGGAAGCCGCGGGCAAGCGTCTCGAGCGTCCGGAAGCGCTGCCCGGAATAATCGATGAGGTCGAGCTTGTTCACCGCCACCGCCACCTGGTCGAGGCCGAGCAGGCGAAGCAGGGAGGCGTGGCGCCGCGTCTGCTCGCGCACGCCCTCGGCGGCGTCGATCACCAGCAGCGCCGCGTCGGCGCCGGCGGCGCCGCTCACCATGTTGGCGAGGAACTCGCGATGGCCTGGCGCGTCGATGATCTGGATGTCGCGTGCGGGAAGCCGCATCCAGACACCCGTCGTGTCGATGGTGACCGCCTGGTCGCGCTCGGCCTGCAGCGCGTCGAGGGCGAAGGACCACTCGATGTCGGTGCCGCGCCTCACGCTCGCCGCGCGGAGCTCCTCCGCCTTGCCGGCCGGCAGCGCGTCGAGCTCGTGCAGCAGGCGGCCGATCACCGTCGACTTGCCGTGATCGACGTGACCGACCACCACCAGCTTCAGAGGTGCGGTCATCGCTGCCGCCGCCTCACATATAGCCCTGGGCGCGCAGGCGCTCGAAGGCGTCCTCGCTCTCGTGGTCCATGGCGCGCCCGGCGCGCTCGGGCTCGCGGCTTGCCTCCAGCTCGGCGATGATCTCGGCGATGGTGGCGGCGGTGGAGGGCACCGGCGCGGTGATGTCGCGCTCGCCGAGCGAGCGGAAGCGCCGGCCGTCGCGGGCGAAATAGAGCGGCACCACCGGCATCGCCTCGCGCTCGATGTAGCGCCAGACGTCGAGCTCGGTCCAATCCAGCAGCGGATGGACGCGCATGTGGCCACCGATCGGCGGCTCGGCATTGTACTGGTCCCAGAACTCCGCCGGCTGATGCCGGAAATCCCAGTCGCCGGCGGCGTCGCGCGGGCTGAAGACGCGCTCCTTGCCGCGGATCGCCTGCTCGTCGCGGCGGATGCCGAGGATCATCGCTCTGTAGTTGCGCTCGGCGATGAGGCGCTTGAGGCCGAGCGTCTTGCGCGCGGCGGCGCGCGCCTTCGGCGGCAACGCCGGATCGGTCTCCTCGACGGCGGGGCAGGCCGCCTCGACATAGGTCAGGCCCCATTCCGCGATCAGCCGATCGCGAAACGCGTAGACCTCGGCGAACTCGTTGCCGGTGTCGAGCAGCACGACGGAGAACGGCAGGCGGCCGAAGAACGCCTTGCGCGCCAGCCACAGCAGCGTGTTGGAGTCCTTGCCGACCGACCACAGCATGGCGAGCGGCGCCAGCCGGCTGGCGGCCTCGCGCAGGATGTAGATCGAGTGCGCTTCAAGCGCGTCGAGACGGTCCACTCCGGTCCCCTGAAGTTCGCCCGGCATCCGACTGCTGCCGGGTTATAGGCAGCGATATCGCGGCGCGTCCCGCCGCGGCGAAAAATCCGGTCACGCCCGCGTGAGCATGGCGTCTCTCGGGGGATGCAGCGCGGTGCTCCTGCCTAAGCCTTGTCGAGGGGGTCGGCCTGCCACGGGACGCGCGGTTGCCTCGCCGCGCGGCAGGTGGCAGCGGAGCGCATTGGAGTCCGCGCCGGTGATGGGCTTGTTCTATCTGCTGCTCGGCAGGCGCTGGCGCTGGCGCCTGCTGGAAGCGCTCCGTCCAAGCTTCAAATCCGACATACCCATCGTCGTGATCGGCGGCTGCGGCAGCAGCGGGACGACGCTGCTCCGGCGCATGCTCGATCGCCATCCCGAGATCGAGTGCGGTCCGGAGAGCACGGTCCTGCTGGACCGGCTCATGCCTGTCGACGAGCTGGCCGAGCGCTTCGGCCTGTCGGCCGGCGAGGTCGAGGGCTGGCAGCGTCACGCGAGATCCCAGGCGGAGTTCGTCGCGCGGTTCCTCGCTGCCCGCCTCGCGCAAAGCGGCAAGCGGATCTGGGCGGACAAGACGCCGGAGAATGTCGGGCGCTTCGATTTCGTGCTGCGCCATTTTCCGAATGCGCGGCTGGTGCATGTGATCCGCGACGGCCGCGACGTCGCGGCGTCGCTCCGGCGGCAGCCCTGGATGAAGCTCCGCGACCGCTCCGGCGCGCCGGCGCTGGCGCGGTGCGGCGCCTACTGGGCCGCGCGCGTCGGCGCCGGGCGCCGGCTCCGCGGCAATCCCCGCTATTTCGAGATCCGCTACGAGGATCTGGTGCATCGCCCGGCGGCGACGCTGGGCGGCCTGCTGGGATTTCTCGGCCTGGAATGGCACGACCGGCTGCTGCGCGCCGAGACCGCCAGCGCCGAGGCCGCGGCCGGTCCGATCTTCGCCTCGTCGATCGGCCGCTGGCGGCAGGAGCTCTCGCCGGCCGAGGTGGCGGCGCTGAAGCCGGTATGCGGACCATTGCTGCGCGAGCTCGGCTACGAGAGCGATCCGGCCTGGGCCGGCGCGGCGGCCGCGCCGTTGCGGCCGAGCCGGCTGCCAAAGCGCTGGAGCCGGTGGGAACGGCTGCGGATCGAGGCGGAGACGCTGTGGCGGCTGGTCTGTGATCGCCGCGTGCCCTGGCGGGCGCGGCTTGGCGGTCTGGCGCTCTGCGCCGCCTATTATCTCATCCCGCTCGATCCGATACCGGATCGGATCCCCGTGGTCGGCCATCTGGACGATGCCGTGGTGATCAGCCTGGCGCTGCTGCTGTTCTTCCGGCTGACGCCGGGGAAGCTGCTGCGCCAGCATCGCTCCTCGGTGACGGCGCGGCACGCCCAGAACGTCTGAGACGAGGTCTCTCGCCGCCGCCGCGGAGTCTGCTAGGCTGCCGCCGATGAGCTCGATCAGGGGGGAGCCGCGGCCGCTCAGCGTCGCGGTGATCGGCGCCGGCATCGTCGGCATGAGCGCCGCGCTGCAGCTGCAACGCGACGGCCATGCCGTCACCGTCATCGATGCGCGGGCACCGGGGCTGGCCACCTCCTTCGGCAATGCCGGCGGCATCGTCACCGGCGCGGTGACGCCCACCGCCACGCCGGAGCTCTGGCGCGAGATCCCGGCGATGCTGCTCGATCGCGAGAATGCCATCCGCGTGCGGTGGCGCCACCTGCCGCGGCTCGCGCCCTGGCTTGTCCGCTTCCTGCTGGCGGCGCGCCGGGTCGACGCCATCGCGGCGGCGCTCCGGCCGATCGTGACGCGCGCCTATGACGCTCATCGCGATCTCGCCGCGCTCGTTGGCGCCGAGGATCTGCTGCGTCCGGTCGGCTGGCTCAAGCTTTACGAGACCGAAGCGGGCTTCGCCGGCAGCGCGCTGGAGCGCCGGCTGATGACCGAGCAGGGCATCCGCTTCGATGTCCTCACCGCCGACGAGATCCGCCAGCTCGAGCCGGCCCTGGCGCCGCGCTACGTCCGTGGCCTGCTGCAGCCGGAGAGCGCCTTCGTCCGCCAGCCGCATCTTCTGGTCGAGAACTATGCGCGACACTTCGCCGCTGCCGGCGGCCGGCTGCTGCGGGATCGCGTGCGCCGCCTGCAGCCGCTCGCGGGCGAGGGCGTGCGCGTCAGGGCGGAGCTCGGCATCCACCGCTTCGATCGCGCCGTGGTGGCGGCCGGCGCCTGGTCGCGGTCCCTGGCGGCGGAGATCGGCGACCGCGTCTCCCTCGACACCGAGCGCGGCTATCACCTCAACCTCGATCCCGCGGGCGCCGGCGAGCTGCGGCGTCCCGTCGTCTTCCCGGAGCGGAAATTCGTGCTGGCGCCGATGCAGGACGGCATCCGCCTCACCAGCGGAGTCGAGCTGGCGGGACTCGACGCCCCGCCGGATTTCCGCCCGATCCACGCCCTGCTGCCGCAGGCGCGCGAGGCCTTGCCGGGGCTCGGCGACACCGTCACCCGCGAGTGGATGGGCTACCGGCCCTCGACCCCCGATTCGCTGCCGGTGATCGGCGCCTCGCCGCGCGCATCCTCGGTGATCTACGCCTTCGGCCACGGGCATCTCGGCCTCACTCTCGGACCGATCACCGGGCGCCTGGTGGCCGACATCGTCGCCGGCCGCGCTCCCGCGATCGACGTGACGCCGTATCGGGCCGATCGATTCTGATCGGTCCGACGAGTCTCCGTCATCCAGGCCGTCATGGCCGGGCTTGACCCGGCCATCCACGACTTCCCAGCGAATCGCTCCCGGACGTGGATGACCGGGTCAAGCCCGGTCATGACGATGGGGAGGGAGCACTAGTTTTTCTTTTCAGAATCGGCCGCGCTC
>DATKPX010000033.1:0-2027 GCA_035523855.1 Allostellaceae bacterium | reverse complement strand
CGATCATCTGATCCGCGCATCGATGTCTCCCGTCAAATCCACGGAAGCATCGAATCACCCAATCAGACTATCCGCGAGGGTTTTTCAGCACCCTGCTAGCTGTGGATGCGGCAGCTGGTGGCGATGACGCGGTAGCTGGAGAAGAAGGCCATGGTATGCGTGGAGACGCGCAGGAATTCGTACTCGGTGAAGCCGGGATCGAGCTTGTCCACCACCTCGAGGCGGCAGGCGCTGTCCGGCAGCAGGGTCACCGTCATGGTCCGCGTGCTCTGGGGATCGTGCTGGACGCGCACCAGCGTGCCGTCGGGCGCGGCTTTCCAGGAGGCGTAGCGCGCCTCGTCGCCGGAGCTCCCGAGCACCTGCACCATCCCGTTCTGGTCGGCATAGCGGCGGACGCTGCGGTCGCGGCTCTCGCTGAGGGCGCCGCCGCGCGCGATCGTGAGGTGGAGATTGTGATGCACATGAAGATGCGGCATGACCTCGGGCCGCACCATATCCATCTCGGACTCATAGGTGAGATCGATCACGAAGGTCTGCGCCGCGGGCGCCTGCGCGGCGGCCGGCATTGCCGCCAGCAGCGGCAGCGCGATCGCGGCGACCAGGGTCCTCATGGCTGTGCTCCGCTCAGGGGACTGGCGCGATCTTACCGTGTTCGTGAATCGCTGCCTATGACCGTGGCGCGCCTGCTGTCAGTCGGGCGCGCCGCGCCCCGATGTCACGCGCAGCGCGCCGCTCATGAGCGAGCGGAACGCCGCGTCGTAGTTGACGCCGCCGATGCTCCAGGCGTAGTCGGCGCCGCGCCAGCGCATCCGCCAGCGGCCGACCCAGCCCGGCACCGTCTCGTCGAAGACGAGCGTGCCGGCGACCACGGCCCGGCCGTCGTCGGGCGGCGCGCGCGGATCCGGGAAGGTGCCGGGCGTCACGCCCCACTGGGCGAGCTCGGCCTCGGCGGGAATGCGGAGCGGCAGCCCGTACTGCGTCGCCGCGTTGGCGAGCGATCCCCGCTGCGCGGCGCCCGCCGGCACCTCGGCGCTCAGCAGGTAGGTGCCGGTGAATCCCTTGACCGCCAGCACCGGCACCACCGTCGGCCGCGCGCCGGTCCAGGGCGGCAGCCCCAGCTCGCGCAGCGCCGCGTCGATCTTGCCGCGGTCGAAGCGCACCACCAGATCGTAGGGCCGCTCGGGGCCGGTGCCCTGGTCGTCATGCACCGGTCCCATGCGCACCAGGAAATCCGAGTAGTCCCAGGAGGCGACCAGCGCATCGGCGCGCGCGGCGAGCGCGGCGACGCGGGGATCGCGCGCGAGGCGCGGCTCGCCGGAGACGCGCACCAGCACCTCGGGCAGGCAATGGGCGAAGCCCTTCCGCCGCGTCGCTTCCACGTCGTAGCCGGCGACGATGTCGAAGGCCTGGTAGGGATCCTTGGGGTCGAGCAGCTCCTCGAGCGGCTTCGTCTCCGGCGCGCTGAAGGCGGCCGCCGGCAACGCGCGGACCGCGGCCAGAGCGGCGAGCAGCAGGACAGTCGCAGCCTGCCTCACGCGGATCCCCCATCACCGGCAAAGAGACATTTGTCGGTTATAGCGGGATCCCCATGCCGGGCGATAGAAAAAAGATTCACCACGGCGACACGGAGGACACGGAGGAAGGAATTCCCTTCTCCGTGCCCTCCGTGTCGCCGTGGTGAATTTGCTTCGATTGCCCTACTTCGTCTTCTCGACGTCGCCGCGGCGGTCCACCAGCAGGCTCACCGGCTTGCCGCTCTCGAGCGCGCTGGCGGTCCAGCCGGCATCGGTCTTCTTCAGGTTCTGCACGTTGGTGTAGCCGTCGGTGACGATCTCGCTCTTCGCCTTCGCCATGCTCATCCCGGCGGCGAGCGCGCCGCCGGCGGAGAGCATCAGGCCGAGCGCCATGGCGCCCGCGACCGCATGTCTGACCATGGGTTGCCTCCTCTGTCCGATCTGAGTGCGGCGGCGGCGCGCGCGAGCGTCGCCACCGTACCGGCGAGGATAGACCCGCCCGCGGCGGCGCCG
>DATKPX010000032.1:0-8418 GCA_035523855.1 Allostellaceae bacterium | reverse complement strand
CCTTCAACGCGACGAGGAAGATCAGCGCCGAGATCAACCAGTAGGCCATCGCATACTTGGAGAGGAGGCCGAGGCCGGCGGCGATGCCGACCACGATCCACCAGCGGGCGCCGCGGGGCTCGCGGGCGCGTACGAAAGCGTAGAGCGCCACCGCCCAGCAGAACATCAGCGGCACGTCGGTGGAGATCAGCAACGCCGAGGCGGAGACGCCCGGCAGCGTCCCATAGGCGATCGCCGACCAGCAGGCGACGCGGGCGTCGTAGAGCCGCCGCGCGGTGTGGAAGATCACCAGCGCGGTGGCGAAGTGGAGGAGCGGCGAGGCGACGCGGATGCCGCCGGGGTCGTCGCCGAAGAGCAGCGTGCTGACGCGGATGAGCCAAGCGACCAGAGGCGGCTTGGAGAAATATCCCCAGGCCGGCGTCAGCGACCAGAGCCAGTACTGCGCCTCGTCCGGGTAGAGGTCGAGGCCGCCCACCCGGAGCCAGACGAGCCGGGCCGCGGTGACCGCCAGCAATACGATGAGTGCGAAGCGCAACAGGCGCTCGTCAGCGGAGGTGGTGGCGCCGGTTCGTTGAAATACAGCCATGGATAGGGTTTTTAGATCGAATTCGACCCAAGGTGTAGCATTTGGGCCCTCCGCTTGCTAAGTCAAAGGCAGCGCCGGCGATCGGTGGCGGAGTCGTATGAAGCTCACGATTGAAACCTTCAGCAACGTCAAGGGCGGCAACAGCTTCTACAAGGCGGTGACGCACCCCCTGGCGGCGCGCGCGATGCCGACCCTGCTGCAGCGCCTGGGCCGGCGCCGGCTCGCTGTCTACGACCCCCTGGGTCTCGCCGGCGGCCTCCTGGAGTTCTACGATCTCTCGCGCCTCGATGTCATCGGCAGCTTCGTCCAGGACGTGAGCGCCATCGGCCGGCCGGTGCTCGGCCGCGCCGCCCAGCCGGTCACCGATCTGCGCGCGAGCGGCGCCGAGGCGGTGCTGATCACCGCCTTCGACGCCGAGCGCCTCGCCGATCACATCCGCCACCTGCTGCCGGAGCGCGCGGAGGTGCTGAGCCTCGACGCCATCCGCCTGCCCGACGCGCTCATCACCAGCAAGCGCGCCTATCTCGACGCGCTCAACTTCGCCACCAACTTCGTCTTCTTCCGCGACGCCGACGGGCAGCACACGCGGCTCGTCACCGCCAACTACTGGTCGAGCTATGGCGCGATCGATCTGAATCTCTGGCTCGCGCTCTTCGACGAGTCCGGCAACATCCTGACGGAGTGGCGCGAGGCGGTGCCGGCGGGCGCCGGCACAATCACCCTCGACAGCCGCGAGATCCGCCGCCGCTTCCGGTTGCCGGCCTTCACCGGCCAGCTCTTCCTGCATGCGATCGGTGCCGCCGGCCACGACGTGGTGAAATACGCCCTCGACACCTACGGCGATGACGCGAGCGACAAGGATCTCTCCTGCACCCACGACGCAAACTCCTGGCCGGGCGATCTCTATGCGGGCCTGCCGGCGCCGCGCAGCGGCGAGCGCGTGCTGCTCTGGATCCAGAACAGCCATCCGCTGTCGATACCGCCAGGCTCGATCGGGCTCAATCTCATGGGGCGCGACGAGATCCGCATGCTCGACCGCACCATCGCGCCCTTCGCCACGGTGGCGCTCGACGTGGCGCGGCTGCTGCCCGACGCACGCTGGCCGCAGCAGATCGAGGTGCAGGCGGGCAAGCACATGGTGCGACCGCGCTACGAGGTGATCCGCGACGCGCAGCGCCGCATCGCCCATGTCAACGTCGAGCGCACGGACCTCAAGCCCGATCCGAAGCTCGCCGAGCTCGGCAACCTCCTCGGCAAGGGCTACCTGCTGCCGGCGCCGGTGCTGCCGCGCGCCAACTGGCGCTCGCTGGCGCTGCCGACGCCGATGTCGACCTGCCAGAGCGACCTGCCGCTCGCCGCCATCCTCTACGACGCCGGCGGCCGCGAGGTGGCGCGCCACCGCTTCGGCAAGCTCGCGCGCCTCCACGCGGTGACGCTCGACATCGACGAGTGGCTGAACGGCACGCCGCTTCCCGTCGGCTACGGCCACATGGAGCTCGTCTACGATCTCTCGTCGGGCGGCGTCGCCGATGGCTGGCTGCATGGACTCTTCCGCTACGAGGATCGCGCCAGCGGACACGCCGCCGAGACCAGCTTCGGCGCCCATGTCTTCAACACCGTGCTGACATACAAGGGCGAGCCGCAATCCTATGCGGGGCGTCCGCCCGGCCTCTCGACGCGGCTCTTCCTCCGTCTCGGCGGCGAGCATTACGACACGTTCTGCCACCTCATCTATCCCGCCTCGACGCCCTGGCATGTCCAGAGCGAGACCGATCTCCTGCTGCACGACCGCAGCGGCGCCGAGGTGGCGCGCCGGCAGGTGCGAATCCCCTGCTCCGGCTCGCTATTCTGGCGCTATAGCGACATGTTCGACGGTGCGACTCGGGCACGCGCGGGCGAGAATGCCTATATTGTTATTCGCGACACCACCTGCCGGCTTTTCGGCTATCATGGATTGATCGGCCGCAACGGCGCCTTCAGCCTCGACCATATGTTCGGGTTCTGAGGGCACCGGAGCGGTCTTACTGCGAGATGACCGGGTTATGACGACGACTCGTCACCACACCAAGGTGTTAATCATCGGCTCCGGCCCGGCCGGCTACACGGCCGCGGTCTATGCGGCGCGCGCCAATCTGCAGCCGATCCTGGTGCAGGGCCTGCAACCCGGCGGCCAGCTCACCATCACCACGGATGTAGAAAACTATCCAGGCTTCGCCGGCGTCATCCAGGGCCCCTGGCTCATGGAGCAGATGCAGAAGCAGGCGGAGCATGTGGGCACCACGATCATCTCCGACATGATCGTGAAGGCGGATTTCTCCAAGCGCCCCTTCGTCTGCACCGGCGACTCCGGCGACGTCTACGTGGGCGAGACCGTCATCATCTGCACCGGCGCCCAGGCGCGCTGGCTCGGCGTCGCCGGCGAGGAAAAATATCGCGGCTTCGGCGTCTCCGCCTGCGCCACCTGCGACGGCTTCTTCTTCCGCGGCAAGGAAGTGGTGGTCGCCGGCGGCGGCAACACCGCCGTCGAGGAGGCGCTCTATCTCACCAACCACGCCAGCAAGGTGACGCTGGTGCATCGGCGCGACAAGCTGCGCGCCGAGAAGATCCTGCAGACGCGGCTCTTCGCCAATCCGAAGATCGACGTGGTCTGGGACAGCATCATCGACGAGATCGTCGGCGAGATGGGACCGCCGGCGCGGGTTACCGGCGTGCGCCTGCGCAACGTCAGGAACGGCGCCCAGCACACGCTCTCGACCAACGGCTTCTTCGTCGCCATCGGCCACACGCCGGTGACGGAGATGTTCAAGGGACAGCTCACCCTCGACGACGGCGGCTATATCCTGACGCGGCCGGATTCGACGGCGACCGAAATTCCCGGCGTCTTCGCGGCGGGCGACGTCAAGGACCGGATATTCCGTCAGGCGGTGACCGCCGCCGGGATGGGCTGCATGGCGGCGCTCGAAGCAGAGAAGTTCCTCGCGGCAGAGGAAGCCGCCGGGGCGCTCAAGGCGGCGGAGTGAGCGAGCAGCGCAAGCTTCGCCCGGCCATTCCGCCCTTGCCGCAAGGCAAGGGCATGGACTGGGACAAGCTCCGGGTGTTCCACGCGGTGGCGGAAGCCGGCAGCTTCACCCATGCGGGCGAATCGCTGAACCTCAGCCAGTCCGCGGTGAGCCGCCAGATCAGCGCGCTCGAGGAGAGCCTCTCGGTTCCTCTCTTCCACCGCCACGCGCGCGGCCTGATCCTAACCGAGCAGGGCGATCTCCTCTATCGGACGGCGCGCGAGGTCTTCGCCAAGCTCGCGATGACCGAGGCGATGCTGTCGGAGTCCAAGGACCGGCCGCGCGGGCCGCTCAAGGTGACAACGACGGTCGCCTTCGGCTCCGGTTGGCTGACGCCGCGCATCAGCGAGTTCATGGAGCTCTATCCGGAGATCCAGCTCAGCGTCGTCGTCGACGACGGCGAGCTCGACCTCTCCATGCGCGAGGCGGACGTGGCGATCCGCATGTCGGCGCCGCGCCAGCCCGACCTGGTGCAGCGGCATCTGCTGACGATCCGCTATCACATCTATGCGGCGCCCTCCTACACGAAGAAGTACGGGCTGCCGCAGAAGCCGGAGGATCTCGACCGGCACCGGATCATCATCTACGGCACCGACGCGCGCCCGCCGACACGAAACACCAACTGGCTGATCGAGGCGGGCCTGCGCCCTGGCTCCGAGCGAAAGCCGATCCTTGCCGTCAACAACGTGCAGGCGATCTTCCGCGCCGTCTCCAGCGGCATCGGCATCGCAGCGCTCCCCGACTATATGGCGCAGGACGCCGCCGATCTCGTGCGCCTGCTGCCGGACCTTGCGGGGCCCGAGGTCGAGGCCTACTTCGTCTATCCGGAAGAGCTCAGGACCTCGAAGCGCATTGCCGTGTTCCGCGATTTCCTGCTGCGCAAAGTCGCCGAGTCGAAGAATCTCTAATACAGATTTGCGCGCCCGCCGGCGGCGGCTCGATCGCTAGAAGTTGTGGAAATCTTTTGGCAGGACGCCGCTTTTCCGCGGAAATCTGCGGTGGAGCGAGGGTTGCGGTTTTTGCAACGGAGAATCCCGAAATTACCCCTGGCGCGCCTGCGCTTAGCGCCGCATTTTGCGACTGCGATATGGATTTCGCCGGTATGCGCATGACGCCGCCGGCACCGAGTTCCCGGGCCTCGCGCCCGGGAAGAGGGTCTTCGGACCCTTACGTCTCCCAGACGTGAAGCCTCCCTGTTCAAACTGCCCCCGACGCAAGTCGGGGGCTTTCTTTTTGGGCTCGTTCCGGCCGACAGTGCGGGGCCAGGCCCTTCCCGACCGCGGTGAACCCCATGTCGACCTCGCTCTCCACTCGTCTCGACCGCTGCCTCGAGAGGCTGCCGCGCAGCTATCCCGGACCCGGCGGCGCGGCGGCGATTCTGCGCGAGGGCGAGATCCTGGTCCGGCACGCCTGGGGCTGGGCCAACGCCGAGCGGCGCATCCCCTTCACGCCGCGCTCGCTGTTCCGGATTTGCTCGATATCGAAGCAATTTACCTGCGCGCTGGTGCTCGACCGGTTTCCCGATCCGACGGCCCTGGACGGCGACGTGCGCGCCCGCCTGCCGCTGCTGCGGGAGGCGGCGCCCGGCGCGCTCCACCTCTGCCACAACCAGTCGGGCCTGCGCGACTACTGGGCGGTGGCGATGCTGCACGGCGCCGCGGTGGAAGGGCTGTTCGGCGATTCCGAGGCCCTGCGCGTCATCTCCGGCACCCGGTCACTCCACTTCGCGCCGGGCACGCGATACTCCTATGTGAACCAGAACTTCCGCATCCTCTCGGACATCATCCAGGAACGCGCCGGCCGCAGCTTTGCCGAGCTGCTGCGCAGCCGGATCTTCGACCCCGCCGGCATGGAGAGCGCCCTGCTGGCGGCCGATACGCGCGCCATGCCGGACGGCACCGAGGGCTATGAGGGGACGCGCGCCGCCGGATTCCGCGCCGCCGAGAACCGCATCCTCTGGACCGGGGACGCCGGCATCGGCGCCTCGCTCGACGACATGATCGCCTGGGAACGCCACATCGACGCCACACGCGAGGATGCCGGAGCGCTCTACAGCCGCCTCTCGGCGCGGGTCACCTTCGCCGGCGGCAACGATGCCCCTTACGGCTTCGGCCTCAGCCGCACGACCGAGTTCGGCCACGCCGCCACCGGCCATGGTGGCGCGCTCCGCGGCTGGCGCAGCCACCGCCTCTATGTGCCGTCGAAGCGAATCTCGGTCGTCGTGCTGCTCAACCACCTCACGGACGCCCACGAGGCGGCGATGGATCTCCTTGCCGCCGTCCTCGGCGAGGATCGGCCCGCGCCGCCGGAGCTTCCGCCGCCGGCCTGGCTCGGCACCTACCTCGAGCCGGAGAACCGGATCGTCGTGCGCATCGAGGCGGGCGAGCGCGGGCGGCTGCGACTGCGCTACGGCCCCGCGCCCGACGAGCTGGTGCTGCGCGCCGACGGCACGGCGGGCAGCAGCAGCACCCAGCTGCGGCCGGGCAACGGCGGCCTCTGGATGGACCGGCCACAGGACAACCGGAGCTCGCTTCTGCAGCCCTGCGGCGGCACGCCGCTCAAAGACATCGCCGGCCGCTACCGGTGCGAGGAGCTCGATGCCGGGCTCGAGGTGATCGACGCCGGCGGCGTCTTGTCCGGCGGCTTCTCGGGATTCCTCGGTCAGGGACGAATGGAGGCGCTGGAGCCGATCGGATCGGATTTCTGGCTGCTGCCCTGCCCGCGCGCGCTCGACCATTCGCCGCCGGGCGACTGGACGCTGGTTTTCCGCCGCGACGGCAACCGCGTCGTCGGTGTCGATCTCGGCTGCTGGCTGGCGCCTCGCTTGAGCTACACGCGGGTCGCCTGAGCGGGGACCATGACCTTCTGGAACTGCAGCGCCAGCGCCAGCGCGAAACGCTGCTCAGGCGTATCCGTCTCGACGCCGAACAGATCCCTGAGGCGCGACAGCCGATAGCGGAGCGTCGTCACGTGCAGGCCGAGCGCATCCGCGCAGGGCTGATGCCGGCAGCCATGATCGAGGAAACTGCTCAGGGTCCGGACATAGGCGGTGCCGTGGCCGCTGTCGTGCCGCGCCACCGCGCCGATCAGGCCCTCCACGAACGCCCGCATCTCGTCGGCATCGACCGCCGACATCAGCACGGGAAAGGGACCGAAATCCTCCGCCGCGACGATGCCGCTGCGACCGAAGCGGCGAGCGAGATCGCGGACCCGGCCACAGTCGCGCCAGGCCGATGCATAGTCCGCCGGCTGTCGGCAGATGGCGCTCTGCACGACGATCGGCGGCTCGCCGGCGATGGCGCGGAACGCCTCCGCCAGGCGCTGCAGCAGCGCCTGCTGATCGCCGCCTTTCCGCTGCTCGATCGCGCAGCGCACCACGATGGAGCCGTCGCGCAGAACCGCCGTCGCGCGCTCGTCGAACTGCCGCGCGATGCGGCTGACGGCGCCAAGAACTTCCGGCGCGAGGCTCGCCGAGAGGCTCTCGCTCGCGAGCGGGCTGAGCACGCCCATGCGAGCGGGCAGGCCGAGATCGATCCCGAGCCGGCGGGCATGCTCGACGATGCCGTCGGCAACGCGCGAGCTGCCCTCCAGCAGATCGGCGAAGAGATCCTCGAGGCTGCGCGCCTGGGCCGCGTGCGCCACGTAGGACCGCATCATCTGCACGCTGAGGCCGAAGCGCGCGCTGTCGAGCAGCAGATGATCGAACTCATGGAAGTCCGCGGTGCGGGAGAACACGATCAGCGCGCCCACCCGCTCCCCGTCGACGGTGAGCGGACAGACGATCGCGGGCGCCTGCAATCGATGGCCGCCCACCGACAGGTCCAGCTCCAGGGCGGCCGGGCGGCCCCCAGGAAAGCTGCGGCGCGCGAGCTCGAGGAATTGCGGCGCGCTCTCGCCAGCGATCGCCATGCGCCAGCCGGCATCATCGATCACAGTCGGAACCGGGGAATGCTCCGACAGCACCCGCCAGGAAGTGAGATCGACGATGACCAGCGGATTGGGCAGCATGGAGCCCGCCTTGGCCGCGGCCATCTCGACGGAGCCGCCGGCGAGCACCTGGTCGAGCAGCGACTGGTGCGCGGTCAGCGCGCTGCGCAGACGCGCGCCGAAGGCCTGCTCCTCCGCCAGGGAGCGCGCCTTGTTCATGGCGATGTCGCCGAGATGCACCACAAACCGGAGCAGCGCGATGTCGGTCCGGCTCACCGGCACGACATCGCGCGAGCGCACCGAGAGAACGGTGCGATGTCCCTGGGGACCGCGGTGCTCCATCGGCAGCACCACCACCGTTCGATAGCCGACCTCGAGCGCCTCGCGCCGATAGCCCGGGAACCGCCGCGACCTCTGGGCGTCGCGGATGATGACGGGCTCCTCCCGCGCCAGCGCGAGCCGGCTCGGACTCTCCGACAGCAGCCAACGGTCGCTGAGGCTTGCGCCGCGCGGGCTGGGATCGTGCCGCGCGATCACCTCGGCATAGCCCGCTTCCATGTCGACGCTCATGATGCCGCCCGCGGCCCAGGGCGCCTCCCGGCAGACGGCCTCGAGCAGATGCTGCAGCGTTGCATCGAGGTCGCTGCTGGCGTTGATCAGGCTCGCCACCTCGCCGAGCGACTTGAAAAGCGAGGAGTGGCCGCCCGCGGTAGCCGCCTGAGCGGGTGAATGCCCCATCGGCAGTTTATAACAGTCTTCGGAGGAGGCTAAAAGCCAGCTTTCCTACGGTTCGGAGGATGCGAGTTTGGATCGCAGCGACGAAGATGGCCGCGGGAACTTCGCAGG
>DATKPX010000031.1:0-8107 GCA_035523855.1 Allostellaceae bacterium | reverse complement strand
GAATTCCTCGAATCTCTGCCGCACCGTCTCGGCGCTGCCGCAGATGAACATGCCCTTCGCCATCAGGTCGTCGATGGTCTGCTGGCCGCCGGTGAGCGTGCCCTTGGCCTTCATCACGCCCTTCATCGACTGCAGCGAGAGATAGCCCGGCGGCAGCAGCATCTCCGGCGGCATGCGGGCGAACTTGTTGAAGAAGTTCTCGATGTGCGGCTTCGCCTCGCGATGCGCGATGGCGTCGGTCTCCGCGACATAGGTCGGCACCGCCCAGCCCAGCTGCATCGGCGAGGCGGTGTAGCCGCGCCTCTCCGCTTCCTCGCGGTACATCGCCATGTAGCGGGCGAGCGCGGTCACCGGGCTGAAGGTCTGCAGGTAGGTGTATTTGTGCTCGGGCGCCGCCGCCCATTCGATGGTCTCGCGGCTGCCCTGCGAGGGAATCCAGATCGGCGGGTGCGGCTGCTGGTAGGGACGCGGCCAGACATTGACGTAGTTGAAGTGATAATGCTTGCCCTCGAAGGGAAAGGGGCCGGTCTCGGTCCAGCCGCGCACGATCAGGTCGTGCGCCTCGTGGAAGCGGTCGTGGGAGTCCGCGGGATTGGCGCCCCCGGCGTGATACTCGGCGCCGATGCCGCGCACGAAGCCGGCGATGAGCCGGCCGCCGGTGATGTTGTCGAGCATGGCGAACTCCTCGGCCACCGTCAGCGGGTTGTTGAGGAGGGGCAGCGCGCGGCCGAGCACGGCGATCTTCGCCTTCTTGACGCTGCGGGCGAGCGCGCCCGCCATCACGCCGGGGATCGGCATCAGCCCATAGGCGTTGGAGTGGTGCTCGTTGACGCAGACGCCGTCGAAGCCGAGCTCGGCAGCATATTCGAGCTCGTCTAGATAGCGGTTGTAGAGGAGATGGCCCTTCTTCGGGTCGTAGTAGGAATTGGGCAGCGTGACCCAGGCGGAGTTGTGCTTCTCCGCGTAGCTGAGGTCGAGATCGGCGTACGGCATCAGGTGAAAGCAGAAGAACCTCATGGCCGCGCCTCCGCGATGAAATCCGCGATCGCGGCGACGTAGTCCTCGGTCTTCTCGATATGGGGAACGTGGCCGCACTCCCGGAGGATCCGCAGGCGCGAATGCGGGATGAGGTCGCGGAAGGCGGGGCCGTAGGCAGGCGGGATCACCTTGTCGCCGTCGCCCCAGAGGAGCAGCGTCGGCGTCTTGATGCGGTGCAGCCACTTCGCCAGCTGCGGATTGTAAAGCCGCGGCTGCCAGGCGAGCTTCGCGGTGGTGAGCGCGTTCTTCATCATGAGGTCCTGCTCCGCCTCCGGCACCGCGCGGCTCAGCATGGCATCGGCGAGGCGCTGGTCGACGAAGAGGTTGCGCACCAGCTGCTCCGGCGACCACAGGAAGAGATCGCCCTTCGGCACGCCCTTCACATGGATGCCGGCGGCGGCCACCAGCGTCAGCGTCTTGAGCGCGCTCTCATCGCGCACGGCAAGCTCGGCGGCGATCCAGCCGCCGAGCGAGGTGCCGACCAGATTGACTTGGCGGAGGCCGAGGGCGGCCATGAAGTCGAGATAGAAGTAGGCGAGGTCGCCGACCGTCTCGAGCCAGTCCGGCGTCTCGGAGAGGCCGAAGCCCGGATGCTCGGGCGCGATCACCTCGAAGCGCCGCGCGAGGCGGTCCATGAAGGGGAGCCAATGCATCCCGCCGCGCGCGCCGTGCAGGAACAGCAGCGGCTCGCCGCTGCCGGCCCGCTGCACGCTCACCGCGCAGCCATCGATGCGCTCCGTCGAGCGGCGGACCTCAGTCATCGGCTCCTCCCCGGCTCGCCAATCGGTCGCGAGTCCTCCGGCGATTATGCCGCCACCTGCCGCCGGTGGCGCGGTCACATAATCGGGATGCCTCCCGGCGTCTCAGCTCGGCCGCGAGGCCGTTCCCGCCTGCAATCCGCCGCAGAGAAACGGCACCAGCTGGCGCAGCAGCTCGTCGACGTCGTCCGAGCTGCAGCGCCCGTCCGAGAACAGGCGCAGGTTGTTGGCATCCGTTATGGCGTAGATATAGGCACCGATGAGGGCGATCATGCGCCAATAGACCGTCGCCGCGTCGAGCTCGGGCAGCGCGCGATGGATCGCCGCGATGTAGCGGCGCGTCGAATCCCGCCAGATGCGCCGGCGCAGCTCGCGGATGAGCGCCTGTGGCTCGCTCTGCAGCCGGGCGATCAGGCGCAGGGAAGCGAGGCCGCTCGGACCCTCGCGCCGCATCTCGGCAACCGGCCGCAGGAAGGCGTGGACGATCTCCTCGATCTCCGCCGGCCCGCCGGGGCGCCGCTCCAGCTCATCGAGCAGGCGGATGCGCTCGCGCGTCACTTGGCGGCCACGGCGCAGCACCACCTCGCAGAACAGCTTCTCCTTGGAGCCGAAGTAATAGCGGATGAGCGCCGGGTTGACCCGCGCGCCCTCGCTGATATCGCGCAGCGAGGTGCCGGCATAGCCACGGGCGGCGAAGGCCGCCTCGGCGAAATCGATGATCTGCCGCGGCGTCGGGCTCTCGCCGGGCGGGCGGCCGCGCCTCACGGTCTTGCGCCGGCTCGCCGGCCGCATCGTCGGCGCTTGCGCCGTCACGCCTTCCTCCCCCTGCGGTGGCAATCACCCTCAGCTTACCCGCGAATGCGGCGACCGCAAACCGCCTGTTCCGGCGTGCGAAACGGCTCCCGCGGAACGCCCGTGATAGTTGCGGAAGAACGCTTGACAGAACATCTGCGATTCAAAATTATTCAAGCGTGTAATTTATTCACCGTCTGATTAAGACGGGATCGGCAGGAGCGTGCCGCCCGGCGTCGCCTCGAAAGCGCCCGCGGAAGCCGTCGACACCACCAACAAATCACGGCGGCGGAAGCGGCACGACGGTCACGGTTTCGGCCCGGACGGGACAGGGTCAGGATGAATGAATTGACGGGCGGCATCGTGATGGAACCGCCAAGATCGCTGTTCTCGATCTCCGGGGTGAAGGCGTTCCGGGCGACCCGGGAGGAGCTCAAGCGCGCGCGTCACCTGCCGGGATATGTCTATACCTCGCCGGAATTCGAGGAATACGAAAAGGACCGCATCTTCATGCGCGACTGGCTCTGCGTCGGCCGCGCCGAGGAGCTGCCACGCCGCGGCGACTACATGACGATGCGCATCATGGGCGAGCCGGTGCTGCTGACGCGCGGCGGCAAGGACGGCCTCAATGCCTTCGCCAATGTCTGCCGCCATCGCGGCGCCGAGGTCGCCTTGGGCGCCGGCAATGCCCGGGAGTTTCGCTGCCCGCATCACGGCTGGACCTATGACCTCCGGGGCGACCTCAGGGACGCCCCCTGCATGGACGACAGCGCCGTCAACCTGGCGGGCTGCGGCCTGCCGACGCTCCGCAGCGCGGTCCATCGCGGCTGGGTCTTCCTCACCTTCAACGCCGATCCGCCGCCGCTCGCCGAGGTCCTCGCGGAATTCGACCGCGAATTCGCTGCGTTCCGGCCGGAGGACTGCCGGCTTGCCGACAAGACGGTGATCGATCTCGACTGCAACTGGAAATTCGCGATCGAGCACCTGATGGATCTCTATCACCTCCGCGCCGTGCATCGGCGCGGGGTCGCCGAGACCGACCGCGGCGATCGCGGCTGCGCGCCGGCGAAGCTGCTGCCCCGTGGCGCCTACAGCTGCTTCTTCGAGGCGGCGCCGACGGCGGCAGGCGGCGAGTCCTTCGGCCGGATGCCCTGGCTGCAGGACAAGCCGGAGAGCCTCGCCTGCCTCGGCTTCCTGGCGCCGAACCTGAATTTCGCCGCCGATGCCGGCGCGCTCCGGCATCTCGTCACCTGGCCGCTGGCGCCGAACCGGTCACGGGTCATCGTCTACACGCTGCTGCCAGCCGAGAGCCTCGGCGCCCCGGGCGTCGCGGAGAGGCTTTCCGCCCATGTCGAGCGGCAGCAGCGCGCGATCGAAGAGGACCACGGGATGCTGCGCTCGCGGCAGAACGGCGTCGGCTCGCGCTACTTCGATCCGGGCCCGCTCTCGAAGCTCGAGGGGCCCATCCATCACGTCATCAATCACTACCTCGACGCGATGACCGGCTGAAGCCCCTAGTAGGGCGAGGCGGAGGTGCTGGGCTTGCCGGCGCTCTCGCGCATCTCCCGCACCACATGCTGGCCCGCCATGGTGAGCAGGCGGGCATCGCCCATCACGGTCACGAACTGGAATCCCATGCCCAGCATGCGCTTGGCATAGGCGGCGCTGCCGGTGTGCAGGCCCGCCTTGACGCCGTGCTTCTTGCAGCCGGCGACGATGCGGGTCAGCGCGGAGATCATGAACTCGTCCGCCTTGTCGAGGCCGGGCGGATGACCGAGCGAGATCGAGAGATCGGAGGGCCCGACATAGATGCCGTCGAGGCCCGGCGTCGAGAGGATGGCGTCGAGATTGTCGAGCGCCTCGCCGGTCTCGATCATCGCCAGCGCCAGGATCGTGTCGTTCGCCTTCTCGTGATAGTCGGGCCCGCCATAGAGGGTGGCGCGGATCGGGCCGGAGCTGCGATAGCCGCGCGGCGGGTAGCGGCAGGCGCCGACGAAGGCCTCGCACTGGGCGCGGCTGTTGATCATCGGGCAGATCACGCCATAGGCGCCGGCGTCGAGCGCCTTCATGATCTGGGCGGGATCGTTCCAGGCGACGCGCACCATCGGCGTCGCCTCGGTGGTGGAGATCCCCTGCAGCATCGAGACCATCATCTGGTAGTCGATGACGCCGTGCTGCATGTCGACGACCAGGGAGTCCCAGCCCATATGCGCCATGATCTCGGCGGAGAACCCGCTCGGGATGCCGCACCAGCCGTTGATCACGTGTCCGCCGGCGCGCCAGATCTCCCGCACCTTGTTGGGCCGCATGGCTTCTCCCTCCCGATGACGTGGTTTGTCGCGCCATCCCGCCAGCCCGATCCCCGCGAGTCAAGGGGAGCGGGCGGCGGCGCCCGGCTCGCAAGCGGTTGGGATCTCGGGGAGATCGCCTGCATGCGCGGCCGCCGGGGCAGCCCCGCATGATATTCATACCTTATTATAAGCCTGCTTATTATATTCGACGGCATGAAAGAGGACCTCGACCGCAGCCTGGGATTCCTGCTGCACGACGTCTCCCGGCTGCTGCGCAAGCGCTTCGACCAGCGCGCCCGCAGCCTCGGGCTCACCCGTGCGCAATATCACCTGCTGGCGCATCTCGCCCGCAACGAGGGCATCAACCAGGCGGGTCTCGCCGAGATCCTGGAGGTCGAGCCGATCACACTCACCCGCCTCGTCGACCGCATGGAGGCGGGGGCCTGGCTCGAGCGGCGCGCCGATCCCGAGGATCGCCGGGCGCGGACGCTGTTCCTCACCGACAGGGCGCGCGCCGTGTTCCGGCGCATGCGGATGATCGCCAGCAGCCTGCACGACGAGGCGCTGCGCGGCTTCTCGCCGGAGGAACGCGAGCGGCTGCTCGACGCGCTCTCCCGCGCCCGCGGCAATCTCTCCGATCTTGCCGGGGGCGGCGAACCGGTGGATCCCGGCGAGGACGCGCCGATGGCGCGCTCCTCGGCACGCTCGGCGAGGCGCTCGGGCTGACCGACGGGATGCCGCGGGGCGGCGGCGGGGCTTGCCAGGAACCTTATTTTATCGGGGCTGAAAACAGACCATGACCGCGAGTGACGAGACCGCAGACATTCCCCGTGGCCGCCGGCGGGCGCGCGGCCGGCGCGGCCTGCTGCAGGGGCGTGCCGTCCGCTGGCTGCTGATGGGGATCGTGCCGCTCGCCGTCGCGATGGTCGGCGGCTACTTCTATCTCTTCGGCGGGCGCTACGTCGCCACCGACGATGCCTATGTGAAGGCGGACAAGGTCACCCTCTCCGCCGACGTCGCCGGCCGTGTCACCGGGATCGATGTCCACGACAACGAGGCGGTGAAGCGCGGGCAGGTGCTGTTCACCCTCGACGACCGCCCCTATCGCTACGCGCTGGAGAAGGCGAACGCCAACCTCGCGGCGACGCGGCTGCAGATCGAGGCGCTGCGCGCCAGCTACCGTCAGAAGCAGGCGGATCTGCAGGCGGCGCAGGACACGCTCGCCTATCAGCAGAAGGAGCTCGAGCGCAGCAAGGCGCTGGCCGCCGCCCATGCGGTCTCGGCGGCGGCGCTCGACAGCGCGCAGCACGATCAGCAGACCGCGCGCCAGTCGCTGGCGGCGATGCAGCAGCAGATCGCCAACATCCTCGCCAGCCTCGGCGGCAACGCCGACATCCCGACCGACCAGCATCCCCTGGTGCTGCAGGCCCAGGCGGCGGTCGACCAGGCCCAGCTCGATCTTTCCCACGCCACCGTCTATGCGCCGATGGACGGCACCGTCTCCAAGGTCGACAGCTTGCAGGTCGGGCAATACCTGACCGTGGGCGCGCCGGCCTTCTCGCTGGTCTCCAACCGGGTCTGGATCGAGGCCAACTTCAAGGAGACCGATCTCGCCCACATGCGCGCCGGCGACAGCGCGACGGTGACGGTCGACACCTATCCCGGCCACAGCTTCGAGGCCAAGGTCGAGAGCCTGAGCCCCGGCACCGGCGCGGAATTCGCCGTGCTGCCGGCGCAGAACGCCACCGGCAACTGGGTGAAGGTGACGCAGCGCGTGCCCGTTCGGCTGGTGATCGAGCATCCCGATCCGGACCTGGCGCTGCACATGGGCATGAGCGCCGATGTGGAGGTCGACACCAAGCACGAGAGCCACACCCTCGCGCTGATCGAGCACGCGCTCGCCGACGAGAAGCCGGCGCGCTGATCCCTGGGATGCCGCGCGACCCGATATAATGGACTACAACTCCGTCCGCCACCGCGGCCTGATCACCGTCTCCATCATGCTGGCGACGGTCATGCAGGCGCTCGACACCACGATCGCCAACGTGGCGCTGCCCTACATGCAGGGGAGCCTGTCGACGGCGCAGGACCAGATCGCCTGGGTGCTGACCTCCTACATCGTCGCCGCCGCCATCGTGACGCCGCTCACCGGCTGGCTCGCCGCGCGCTTTGGCCGCAAGCGCATCTTCCTGATCTCGGTCGCGGGCTTCACCGTCGCGTCGATGGCCTGCGGCGCCGCCAGCAGCCTGGCGCAGATCGTCGCCTTCCGGCTGCTGCTGGGCGTGGCGGGCGCGGCGCTGGTGCCGCTCTCTCAGGCGGTGCTGCTCGACATCAATCCGCGCGAGAAGCACGGGCAGGCGATGGCGATCTGGGGCGCCGGCATCATGGTGGGGCCGATCCTGGGCCCGACGCTCGGCGGCTGGCTCACCGACAATTACAACTGGCGCTGGGTGTTCTACATCAACCTGCCGGTCGGCATCCTCGCCTTCCTCGGCATCCTCGCCTTCGTGGCGGAGACGCCGGCGAACCGCAAGCAGCCCTTCGACCTCTTCGGCTTCGCGTTCTTGAGCCTCGCGGTCGGCGCGATCCAGATGATGCTGGACCGCGGCGAGCAGAAGGACTGGTTCGGCTCGCAGGAGATCGTGATCGAGGCGGCGCTCGGCCTCATCGGCCTCTGGGTCTTCGCCGTCCATTGCGCCACCACCAAGCGGCCCTTCCTCAACCCGGCGCTGCTGCGCGACCGCAACTTCGTCACCAGCGTCATCTTCATGTTCATCGCCGGCGCGGTGATGTACTCGACCCTGGCGCTGCTGCCGCCGATGCTGACGATGCTGAACTATCCCGTGGTCACCACCGGCGTGCTGATGTCGCCGCGCGGCATCACCACGATGATCTGCATGATGATCGTCGGACGCATCATCGGTCGCGTCGACATCCGCCTCATCCTCTCCTTCGGCTTCATCGTCACCGGCCTCTCGATGTGGCAGATGACGCGCTACTCGCCGGAGATGGACATGTGGCCGGTGATCATCGCCGGCCTGACGCAGGGCGCCGGCCTGGGATTCGTCTTCGTGCCGCTCAGCACCGTCGCCTTCGCGACCCTGCCGACCGAGCTCCGCACCGAGGGCAGCGGCATCTTCAGCCTGTTGCGCAACATCGGCGGCAGCATCGGCATCTCCGTGGTGGAGGCGATGCTCGACCGCAACATCCAGATTAACCATTCCGAGC
>DATKPX010000030.1:0-12605 GCA_035523855.1 Allostellaceae bacterium | reverse complement strand
AGATCGGCGCGCTGGTGGTCATCGCCTGCAGGAAGTCGAGCTCGGTCCAGGGCCGGCCGACATAGACCGCGTCGTAGATCGGGTCCTTGCGGTGCGAAACGCGATCGATCTCGATCACCGGATATTTGTGACATCCGGAGTAATAGCCGGGGAACTCGCCGAACGGTCCTTCGGGCTCGCGCTGCCGGGCCAGGATCCGCCCCTCCAGCACATATTCCGATCCCCACGGGATATCCAACCCCTTCGCGGTTTTGACGATCCGGTAGGGTGCCCCCTGCATCACCGCCGCCATCTTGTATTCGAGCTGGTCGTAGAGCATCGGCGTCGCCCCCATCAGCGTGATGACCGGCTCGTTGCCGAGCGCGATCGCCACCGGCAGGTCCTCGCCCCGCGCCTCGGCATGAGCGAGATGGATGGCGATGTCGTGCTGCGGCACGGTCTGGATGCCGATGCGGTTGCGGCCCTTCACCTGCAGGCGGTAGACGCCGACATTCTCGACGTCGTCATTGTCCCAGTCGTCGGGATCGCGGCTGATGACGCAGGGCTTGTCGATGAAGTAGCCGCCGTCGCCGCGGTTCAAGCGGAAGAGCGGCATCAGGTCGTAGAGGTTGACGTCCTTGTCGACCACCACCTCCTGCCAGGGCGCGGTGGGGACGCGCTCGAGCTCGCCGGGATAGCGCTGGTAGCGCTCGACGAAGGCGAAGAACTGGTCCTTCACCGACGCATCCTTGTCGAGGCCGAGCGCCAGCGCGTGGTTCGGCCAGGAGCCGTGCACGTTCATCACCAGCCGGGCGCTGGTGTAGCCGGCGATGTTGCTGAACTGGATGGCGGGACCGGTCTCGCCGAGCCGCGCCAGGGCGCAGGCGGCGGCGGCGAGATCGGGCTCGGGCGCGACCGGCTCGGTGATGCGCAGCAGCTGGCGCTGCTCATCGAGCACGCCGAGGAATTCCCGCAGATCCTGATAGGCGCGCATGCGACCGACCTCCCCTTCCCTCTCGGGCTCCTCAGCCGGCGGCGCTGAGCGCCGCGATCTGCCGCTGCCAGCGCTGCAGCACCGCCTGCGGCTCGCGCAGCGCGAAGGCGATCCCGCCGGTGACGTCGGCGTAGGGCGCGGCGTGGACGCGCGCCGACAGCACCTCGGCCTCGAAGAAGGCGAGCGGCACCTCCGGCGCGGAATAGGTCAGTTGGCGCGCCCGCAGCCGCACCTCGCACATGCCGCCCTCGAGCGAGAGCGAGATGGTGAGGCGGCCGTCCCGCGCGAGATTGGCGGCGGTCGCCGACTGGGGAAAGATGACAAAACGAAGATGACCGGACGGCAAAGCCAGCATATCGCCGGCGCTCAGCAGCGCCGCATGCGGCCAGCCCGCGGCGTCTACGGTGGAGAGACGCAGCGCCTGGCTCTTCGCCAGCAGATCCGTGCCGTCGAGATAACGCGCCACTGCCGCCGGCATGGTGTTCGCGGCGGCGGCGCGCGGCGGCGTGTAGGCGTGCTGGGATTCTTTCATGACCGGCCCCCGATGATCGTGCGCTCGCTCGACAGACTTCGCGGCGGCACGACTGCCGCGATCTCCGTCACGCGCCCGACGATCTCTATTCCCACCGCCCTCTCATACGCCAGTAAATACCAATCGTCCGAGCGAGTCGAGACTCGCGCGCGCTTTCGCGCGCGAGTGATTTTGGATTCGTGCCGGGCACCGACACTGGACTGGCGTCGCCGCGCCCGCCACACTGCCGACCGCGCCGGCGCCGGCCGGTATTGGAATGCGCGGAGCACGACATGGATCAAGGCAAGCTGCAGCACTTCGTCGATCGCGTCTGGGACGCGGAGATCCTGCCGGCGCTCACCGACTATATTCGCATCCCCAACAAGTCGCCGGCCTTCGACCCCAAGTGGGCCGAGCATGGCCACATGGAGAAAGCGGTGGCGCTGATGGAGCGCTGGGCGCGGGAGAAGCTCAAGGCGATAGCGGGCGCGACGCTGGAAGTGGTGCGCCTCCCGGGCCGCACGCCGCTCATCCTCATCGAGATTCCCGGCAGCGGCGCCGAGCGCGTGCTGCTCTACGGCCATCTCGACAAGCAGCCGGAGATGGTGGGCTGGGCCGATGGCATGGGGCCCTGGACTCCGGTGCACAAGAACGACCGCCTCTACGGCCGCGGCGGCGCCGATGACGGTTATGCGATCTTCGGCGCGCTCACCGCGATCGCGGCGCTGCGCGAGCAGGGCATTCCCCACGCGCCCTGCGTCGTCCTGATCGAAGCCTGCGAGGAATCCGGCAGCGTCGACCTGCCGCATTACGTCGATCACCTGGCGGCGCGCATCGGCAATCCCGCGCTGGTGATCTGCCTCGACAGCGGCTGCGGCAATTACGACCAGCTCTGGGTCACCACCTCGCTGCGCGGCGTGCTGGGCGGAACGCTGACCGTGCGCGTGCTGACCGAGGGCGTGCATTCCGGCGATGCCTCGGGCGTGGTGCCGTCGAGCTTCCGTCTCTTCCGCGGCCTGCTCTCGCGCATCGAGGACGAGCGCAGCGGCGAGATCCGCCTGCCCGAGCTGCACGTGCAGGTGCCGGCGGAGCGCATCGCCCAGGCGCGCGTCGCCGCGGCGGCGCTGGGGCGCGAGGTGCACGCCAAGTTCCCCTTTGCCGGCGGCACCAGGCCGATGAGCGACGATCTCGTCGACCTCGTGCTGAACCGCACCTGGCGGCCGCAGCTCGCGGTCACCGGCATGGAAGGTCTGCCGACGCCCGGCGATGCCGGCAACGTGCTGTTGCCCTTCACCACCGCGAAGCTGAGCTTCCGCCTGCCGCCGACCCTCGATCCGTATGAGGCAAAGGCCGCCGCCGTCAAGCTGCTGCAGGAGAACGCCCCGCAAGGCGCCGAGGTCAGCTTCGACGTCAAGCAGACCAATCAGGGCTGGAACGCGCCTGATCTCGCGCCCTGGCTCGAGCGCTCGCTGGCAAAGGCCTCGGAGGCGACATTCGGCAGGCCGCCCGCCTATATGGGCGAGGGCGGCACCATTCCCTTCATGGCGATGCTGGGCGAGAAATTCCCGCGGGCGCAGTTCGTCGTGACCGGCGTCCTCGGCCCGCATTCGAACGCGCACGGCCCCAACGAGTTCCTGCACATCCCGACCGCCAAGCACCTGACCGCGATCATCGCCATGGTGCTGGCGGACCACGTTTCGCGGGCATGAGGGCCGGACGGAGCGTCTGCGTCCTTCGACGCGGCCGCGTCGAAGGACGCACCATCAGCGCTGCGGCGCTCCCTCTCACGCCTTCCGCATCTGCTCCACCATGGTGCGGAACTTCTTCACGTTCTCCTCGCCCGCATAGGCGGCGATGCGCTTGTAGGCGGGGTCCATCTTGGCGCGGAAGGGAGCGAGGTCGGGGCGCGTCACCTGCATGCCCGCCGCCTCCAGCTTCTTGATCTGGTCCGCCTCGTCGTCGCCGATCAGCTTGCGCATGAGATCGCCCGCCGACTTGCTCTCCTCGCGGAAGATCGCCTGCTGCTCGGGCGAGAGCTTCTTCCAGGTGATGGCGCTCACCGTGTGGATCATGTTGTTGTAGATGTGGCGCGTGAGGGCGAGGTGCTTCTGCACCTCGTAGTATTTGTTGAAGTAGATGACCGCGATCGGGTTCTCCTCGCCGTCCACCACCTTCTGCGCCAGCGCCAGATAGAGCTCGGGAAAGGCGATCGCCTGCACCACTGCGCCGAGCGCCTCCATCGAGGCCTGGATCTGCAGCTCCGGCGGCGTCCGGATCCGCATGCCCTTGACGTCGTCGGGCGTGTTGATGGGGCGGACGCCGTTGGTGAGGTTGCGGAAGCCGTATTCCCAGTTCCTGAGCAGGATGAAGCCCTGCTTCTCGGCAAGCGGCGCCAGCCAGTCCATCGCCGGCCCGTCGAGCACGCGATAGACCTCGGCGGAGTTGGCGAAGATGAAGGGCAGGATGACGGCGGCAAAGGCGGGATCGAACTTGTCGAGTTGCCCTTGCGTCGGCAGCCCCATGTCGATGGTGCCGAGCTTGATCTGCTGCGCCTGCTCCGGCGGCCCGCCCAGCACGTTGTTGGGGAAGATGTTGATCTTGATGGCGCCGCCGGTGCGCTTCTCCACATTCGCGGCGAACTGCTTGCAGGCGATGTTGGCGGGGTGGTCCTCCTGGGCGAAATGCGCCCAGCGCAGCGTCAGCGGCCCGGCGCCGCGCGCCACATAGGGGGCGGCGAGCGTCAATCCGGCGGCGCCGATCCCGGTCTTCAGAAATGCCCTGCGATGCATGGGTTCCCTCCTCCTTATGTGTGCTTGCGGCTAGCCGCGAAAGCCGAAGTAGTGCGGCAGAAACAGTGTGAACCAGGGGACGAAGGCGACGATCAGCAGCCCCGCGATCAGCACCGCGAGGTAGGGGATCATCGCCCGCGACGCCGCCTCGATGTCGGCGCGCATCACCGCGCAGCAGACATAGAATCCGACGCCCGCCAACGGCATGAAGCCGCCCACTCCCATCGCGATGATCAGCACCAGCGCGTAATGGAGCTCGCTCAATCCCAGCTTGCCGGCGATCGGCAGCAGCAACGGCGCGAGCACGTTGAGCGACGGCAGCCCCTCCAGCAGGACGCCCACCACGATCAGCAGCACGATCGAGGCGACCATGAAGATCGCCGTGCTGCCGCCGACCGAATGCAGGAGGTCCACCAGCCGCTGCGGCAGGTAGGCGACGGTGAGCGTCCAGGAGAAGCCGGAGGCGGCGGCGAAGATGAAGAGCAGCACGCCGGTGAGCGCCGCCGTGTCGGCGACGGTGCGCAGGAAGCTCGCGAGATCCATCTCGCGATAGACCAGGACGGCGAGGACGAGGCCGTAGACGACGGCGAGCGCCGCCACCTCGGTCGGCGTCGCGAAACCCAGGAGGATGCCGGCGAGCAGCATGCCCGGCATCAGCAGCGGCAGCACCGCGCCGAGACCGGCGCGCGCCACCGACGCGAGCGGCTCGCGCGGCGACGGCGGCAACCCGCCGCGGCGCGCGCGGATATAGATGAGCGCCATCAGGCAGAGCGCCATCACCGCTGCCGGCGCCAGGCCGCCGATGAACATGCCGGCGACCGAGACGTTGGTGATCGAGCCGACGATCAGCATGGCGATGCTGGGCGGCACCGTCTCGCCCATGATGGCGGAGGCGGCGAGCACCGCCGCGCCGTCGGCGGCGCCGTGCCGCTCGCGCAGGCGGTCGCGCATCACCGTGCCGACCGCCGCAACGTCGGCCGGCTTCGAGCCGGAGAGGCCGGAGACCACATACATACTGACCACCGTCACCTGCAGCAACCCGCCGCGCAGATGGCCGACCAGTGCCTGGATGAAGCGGACCAGGCGGACGCTGATGCCGCCGCGCTCCATGATCAGGCCGGCGAGGATGAAGAAGGGCACCGCCAGCAGGATGAAGTTGCCGGTGCCGTTCACCATGCTCTGCGGCAGCACCACCATCGAGGTGTCCGTCGCCCAGAGATATGTGGCCGTCGACAGCAGCAGCACGAAGCCCACCGGCACGCCGGCGACGATCGCCACCAGGAAAAAGATCAGCGCCGCGATGATGGCGGCATCGCCGCCGAGCCAGGGCAGCCAGGTGTCGCGGCCGATCGCGGCGAGGCTGAGGGCGGCAACGAAGCCGGTGCCGGTGCCCCAGCTCGCCCGTCCATGATCACGCCAAAGATTGGCGCCGGCGTAGAGCGCCATCAACGCCATGCCGATCGGCAACGGCAGGCCGATCAGCGTCGCCGGCAGCTGCAGGATCGGCGTGCGCTCGTTCCAGCTCGAGGCCAGGAACTGCACCGAGGCGATGCCCGTCATGACGGTGATGAACAGCACCAGTATGTCGGCGAGCGCCAGGCAGGCGCGCTCCGCCCGCTCGCCCAGCAGGTTGAGGAGGACGCGGACGAAGGCGTGGTCGCGGCGGCGGTAGGCGACGGCGCCGCCGATGAAGGCGAGGATCGAGAGGCTGAGCCGCGCCACCTCGTCGGACCAGAGGAAGGAGCGCTCGAAGGCGACCCGCGCCACCACATTGGCCAGCACCATCAGGAGCTCGCCGAGGAGTGCCGCCACCACGACGATCTCGGCGCCGCGGTCGACGAGGCGCAGCGCCGCACCCACCCGGGCGCCGAGCGGGGTGGCCGCCGCGCTCGCCGTGGTCTCCGCGCTCATGCGAGGAGGGTCTCGGCGCTGACGCTAGTGGCGATACTCCCTCGGCCGCGGCGCTGCGGCATGACGATCCTCCCGGCGGATTTCTTCTTTGGCGGCACGCGTCATGAAGGCGCGCCGGTCTTGGCGAAGGCCTGGTAGCGGCGAAGGCTGTCCATCAGATGCGCGCGCATCGCCTCGCGGGCGGCGGCGGCATCGGCGGCGCGGATCGCCTCGTAGATGCGGCGGTGCTCGGCCTGGATCCGCGCCAGATAGGCGCCGAAATTCTCCGCCCGCCGCGCGGCAAACCGCACGGTCTGGCGCGGGATGATGAAGCGGCCGAGAAACTCCAGGAAACGCGGGAATTGCGGGTTGCCGGTGGCCTCGGCGATCGCTTTGTGGAAGGCGAAATCCTCATCCACCGCCGCCCCACCGCGCTCGATCGCGGCCTCGAGGGCGGCGAGCGCCCGCGCCACGCCCGAGCGCGCTCTCGCGGTCGCGCGCTCCGCCGCGATGCCGGCGGCCTCGGTCTCGACCGCGGTGCGCAGCTCCATCACATTGAGCAGATCCGCGAGCTCGCGCACCTCGCCGGGCTCGATGCGGAAGGGCCGGCGCTGGCCGTCGCGGCTGACGAAGGCGCCGAGGCCTTGTCGCGTCTCCACCAGCCCCTCGGCCCGGAGCGCCGCCACCGCCTCGCGCACCACGGTGCGGCTGACGCCGAAAGCCGCCATCATCTGCTGCTCGGTGGGAAGCCGCGATCCCGGCGAAAGCCGGCGGCCGGCGATCTCCTCGGTGAGCCGCCCGATCAGCTCCCGCGCCCGGCTCTGCGCCGGCGGCAGCGGCGCCAGCAGCGAGATCGGGCTCTCGGCTTGTTGTCGGGTCATCGTACAACTACTGTTTCACCGCCGGCGGCTGGCGTCAACACGGGCGCCCGACTGATCATGGCCGCGGAGCACGCATGGGGAGGCGCGACGCATGACGGATTACCGGAAACTCTTCGACCTCACCGGGCGGAAAGCGCTGGTGCTGGGGGCGGCCTCCGGCATCGGCAAGGCGGCCGCGGAGGCGCTGGGCGCGCTGGGCGCCGCCGTCCATTGCGCTGACATCGATCTCGCCGGCGCGGAGGCAACCGCGGCCACGATCCGCGCCGGTGGCGGCGCGGCCGATGCCTCGCGCGCCGATGCCGCCAGCGGAACCGAGATCGCGGCGTTGGTGGCTCGGGCGCGCAATGCGCTCGGCCGTCTCGACATCGCGGTGACGACACCGGGAATCAACATCCGCAAGACCATCCTCGACTACGAGGAAGCAGAGTTCGACCGCATCGTCGCGTTGAATCTCAAGGGGACCTTCCTATTCTTCCGCGAGGTGGGCCAGGTGATGGTGGCGCAGAGGAGCGGCAGCATCATCGCCTCCTCCTCGATCCGCGCCAGCACCATCGAGCCGGGCCTGGCGGTCTACGGCTCGACCAAGGCGGCGATCTCGCTCCTGGTGAAGGGCTTCGCGGCGGAGGTCGGCGGCCACGGCGTGCGCGTCAACGCGATCGCCCCCAGCATCATCGAGACGCCGCTCACCCGGCCGATCAAATCGCGCCCGGAGATCTGGGAGACCTATGCCAGGCACACGGTGATCGGCCGCTGGGGCGAGCCCAGCGAGGTCGGCAGCGCCGTCGCCTTCCTCGCCTCCGATGCCGCCAGCTACATCAGCGGCAGCACGCTGATGGTCGATGCCGGTTGGACCGCCATCGACGGCCCGCCCACGGGACTCACCAGGACGAGTTGAGGCGAAGGACCCCGGCGCTTGACGCGCTCTCCCGGCTTCCGCCACGCTGACGGGAACAGTCCTCGGGAGGAACGGAGATGTACAAGGCATCCGCCGGCGTCGTGCTGCCCACCTCGATCATCGGCTCGCTGCCGCGGCCGAGCTGGTACGACGCGGAGCTGGGCAGCCGGAGCTTCCTCGAGGCGATGATGCACGCGCGCTACCGCGAGCAGTACGAGGACGCGGTCTCCGTCTATCTGCGCGCCCAGGAGACCGCCGGCCTCGACATCTGCACCGACGGCGACGCGCATTTCGACGAGCAGGTCGGCGGCATGAGCTGGATGAGCTATCCGCCGACGCACATGGCGGGCTTCGACAAGTCGCCGCAGATGACCGCCTTCAACGTCACCACCGCGACGCAGCCGCGCGGCCACATCCTGCACGACTTCCTGGAGGCGCGGGTGCTGCCGCGGATCGTCGGCCCGGTCGGCCGCGGCGACCTGCAATACGCCGCCATGTGGAAGACGGCGCAGAAGCTCACGAAGAGACCGGTGAAGTTCGGCACCATCACCGCCGAGCTGCTCGCCGCCACCGTGCAGGACAGCTACTACAAGGATCCGGTGGAGCGCACCTGGGCGTTCGCGACCGCCATCAACGAGGAACTGCACGAGCTCGCCGATGCCGGCTGCCCTGTCATCCAGATGGAGGAGCCGCAGATCCACATGACGCCGGCGCGCGGCAAGACCTTCGGCAAGCTCGACGCCATGGGCCTCGCCGAGGTCTTCAACGGCACCGTCAAGGGCCTCAGGGGCAAGACCGAGGTCTGGTGCCACACCTGCTGGGGCAATCCCTCGCAGCAGCGCGTCTTCCGCGACATCCAGAGCTATCAGCCGACGCTGGAAGCCCTCAACCATGTCGACGCCGACGCCATCACCTTCGAGACCTGCTCCTCCGGCACCGGCGACCTCGCGGCGATCGGCAAAGTCATCAGGGACAAGAAGATCGTCATCGGCGTCATCGACCATCACACGCTGCAGGTGGAGCGGCCGGACCAGGTGGCGGCGATCATCCGCGAGGCGCTCAAGCACATTCCGCCCGAACGCCTCATCATCTCCTCCGACTGCGGCATGGGCCGCGAAGGCATGAGCCGCCGCCACGCCGCCTACAAGATGGTCTCCATGGTGCTCGGCACCAACATCGTCCGCAAGGAGCTGGGCCTTCCGGAGGCGGAGTGCCTCGCCGCCGATCCCAGATACTCGCTGGCGGCAAGGCGACCGGAGTAGGCGCTCTCCGCCGCAGCGGCTGTCGATCACGGCGCTGCTGCGCGCCGGCGCGTGGTTACGTCCGTGCGAGTAGGGATAACTACCTATCCCGCGATTAAGGCCGCGTAATCGCGCGACCGCTAGGCTTGCGGACACGCGCGCGGCTGCCTTTACCGCACCGCGCCTCCTCTTTCATACGCGGGAACTCATGCGGTTCGACAATCTCTCCCTCCGCCTGCGCATCCAGGCGATCGTCGCGGCGGCGCTGGCCGGCCTGCTGATGGTGAGCGTCCTCGGCATCTTCACGCTGAGCCACCACATGCGCGCCGACCGGCTGTCGAACACGCGTCAGCAGATCGAGACCGCCTACGGGATCATGGCGCGCTTCGGCGCCGAGGCCGAGGCCGGACGGATGAGCAAGGAAGCCGCCCAGGCGGCGGCGCTCGGCACCATCAAGGCGCTGCGCTACGGCGAGGGCGAGTATTTCTGGGTCAACGACCAGCAGGCGCGCGTCGTCATGCACCCGATCAAGCCCGAGCTCGACGGCAAGGACGGCGCGGCGGTCAAGGGGCCGGACGGCGTCTCGCCGTTCACGCTGGCGGCGGCGGCGGTGAAGGATTCCGGCGCCGGCGCGGTCACCTACTACTGGCCGAAGCCCGGCGCCACCGAGCCGGTGGAGAAGATCTCCTACGTCAAGCTTTACGCGCCCTGGGGCTGGATCGTCGGCACCGGCATCTATGTGGACGACGTCTGGGCCGCGGTGCGCTGGGCGTCGTTGTGGTCGGCGCTGGAGTTCGTCGCCGTGGCGCTCGTCCTGATGGCGGCGGCGACCTGGCTTGGCCGCAGCATCACCCGCCCGCTCAGCGCGATGACCGAGGCGATGTCGCAGATCGCCGCCGGCGACGCCCACCTCCATCTCGAGAAGACCGAGCGCCGGGACGAGATCGGCGTCATGCTGCGCGCGCTGCTGGCGCTGCGCGACACGGTGGCGCACGCCTTCGAGCTCCGGCAGATGCTCGACCAGATGCCGAACAACCTCATAGCCTGCAAGGTTCCGGGCCTGGAGATCACCTACATGAACGAAGGGAGCCGCAAGCTGCTGAAGCGGCTCGAGGCCCAGGGCCTGCTGCCCTGCAAGGTCGAGGAGATGGACGGCCGCAGCATCGACATGTTCCACAAGGATCCCGAGCGCATCCGCCGGCTCCTGGTGGACCCCAAGAACCTGCCGCACCGGGCGCAGATCAAGCTCGGGCCGGAGCTCATCCACCAGACGATCTCCGCGGTGCGCGACACCGCCGGCGCCTATGTCGGCCCGATGCTGGTCTGGAACATCATCACCTCGCAGACCAAGCTCACCGACGAGGTCGATACCGTGGTGAACCAGGTGGCCTCGGGCGCCACCAGGCTGGAGACCAGCGCGCGCGCCATGGCCGAGGTGGCGGAACATGCCGACACCCAGGCCACCATGGTCGCCGATGCCTCGCGGCAGGCCTCGGGCTCGGTGCAGACCGTGGCGACGGCGGCGGAGGAGCTCTCCGCCTCCAACCGCGAGGTGGAGCGCCAGGTCGGCGAGGCGGCGGAAGCCGCGCGCAACGCCGCCGACCGCGCGGCGCGCACCGACGGCACCGTGCAGGGGCTGCGCGAGGCCGCGCGCAAGGTCGGCGAGGTCGTCTCGCTCATCAGCGACATCGCCAGCCAGACCAATCTCCTCGCCCTCAACGCCACCATCGAGGCGGCGCGCGCCGGCGAGGCCGGCAAGGGCTTCGCCGTGGTGGCGAGCGAGGTCAAGGCGCTCGCCAATCAGACCGCCAAGGCGACCGAGGAGATCACCAGCGAGATCGCCGCCATGCAGGGCGTCACCACCGAGGCGGTGACGGCGCTGCAGGAGATCAGCGCCGCGGTGACCAACATCAGCGAGATCGCGCGCGCGATCGCCTCGGCGGTGGCGGAGCAGAACGCCGCCACCCACGAGATCGCCGCCAGCGCCACCGCCGCCGCCGGCAGCACCCACAAGGTCAGCAGCAACATCCAGGACGTGACCCGGGCGGCGGCCAAGACCGGCACCGAGGCCGGCGCCGTGCTGGGCATCGCCGGCGAGCTCACCGGCCAGGCCCAGGCGCTGCGCAGCAAGCTCGACGAGTTCATCAAGGACGTGCGCTCCATGTGACGCCGAAAGCGTCACCACGCACCGCATGACGCCGAAAGCGGCATCGCCCGGGCGCGACAAGCCCGGGCCATGCCGCTAGACTGGGGCCTCGGCAACGGCGGAGGCACCCCCCATGACCCCTCGAATTCGCAGCGATCTCGAGCTTGGCATCATCGAGACGGCGAAGCGCGTGCTGCCCGGTGGCACTTTTGGAAACGTCGCCGGCGACATCATCGTCCGCGAGGGCAAGGGCGGCCGCGTCTGGGACGAGAGCGGCAACGAATACGTCGACTTCCTGCTGGGCTCCGGCCCCATGCTGGTGGGGCACGCGCATCCCGAGGTGACGGCAGCGGCGCTGCAGCAGGTGGCGCTCGGCACCACCTTCTTTGCCAACAACCGCCACGGCATCAAGCTTGCCGAGGAGATCGTCGCCGCGGTGCCCTGCGCCGAGAAGGTGCGCTTCGTCTCCAGCGGCACCGAGGCCGACCTCTACGCCATGCGCGTCGCGCGCGCCTTCCGCAAGCGCGACAAGATCCTGAAGTTCGAAGGCGGCTATCACGGCATGAGCGACTACTCGCTGATGTCGCTGGCGCCGAAGCGGCCCGGCAACTTCCCCACCGCCGTGCCGGATTCGCCGGGCATCCCGCAGAGCGTGCGCGACGAGGTGCTGGTGGCGCCCTTCAACGACATCGAGACGGTGGCGAGCCTCATCCGCGAGCACAAGGACGAGCTCGGCGGCGTCATCGTCGAGCCGTTCCAGCGCCTGATCCCGCCGGCGCCGGGCTTCCTGCAGGCGCTGCGCAAGCTCACCGCCGAGCACGGCATTCCCCTGATCTTCGACGAGGTGGTGACGGGATTCCGCTTCGCCTATGGCGGCGCCCAGGCCTATTACGGCGTGACGCCGGATCTCTGCACGCTGGGCAAGGTGATCGGCGGCGGCTTTCCGCTGGCGGCGATCGCCGGGCGCGCCGACATCATGGCGCATTTCGACAAGGGCGCGGTCGCCGAGGACCAATACCTGATCCAGATCGGCACCCTCTCCGGCAATCCGGTGGCGTCGGCCGCCGGCCTCGCGACGCTCGAGGTGCTGAAGCGCCCCGGCGCCTACGAGCGCATCTTCGCCACCGGCCGCGAGCTGATGGGCGAGCTGTCAGAGCATCTGAAGCGCAGCGGGCTCCCCGCCCAGGTGATCGGCGACGCGCCGCTCTTCGACGTGGTCTTCGCCGCCGGCGACGTCCACGACTATCGCGGCACCCTGAGGGGCGATGCCGATCGCCTG
>DATKPX010000029.1:0-3952 GCA_035523855.1 Allostellaceae bacterium | reverse complement strand
GCACGAGGAGGCGCCGGGCCTGCGCAAGATCTCCAAGATCCGCGCCGCCGAGGCCTCCGGCGCCCGCAAGCGCCGCATCAGCATCCTGGTCGGCAATGGCGGCCAGCACCTGATGCAGGAGCTCGCCCGCGGCGTCGACGGCGCCATGACCGGCTTTGCCTTCCCCGAGGCGCTGGTGGAGGTGGTGAAGCTCTGGTTCGCCGGCAAGCGCGACGAGGCGGAGGACCTCTACGACGCCTACCTGCCGGTGATCCGCCACGAGAACCAGCTCGGCCTCGGCCTGGCGCTCCGCAAGGAGACGCTGCGCCGACGCGGCATCATCGCCAGCTCACGCGCCCGCGCGCCGGGCCCCGCGCTCGATGCGGACGACCAGGCGGAGCTCACCCACCTGCTCGACCGGCTGGAGCGCGCCAAGCGCGGCCTCAAGGTCAGCGTGCCGCCGCTGCGCCTCGCCGGCGAATAGCTCAGGCGCGCACCAGGCGGCGTAGGCCGACGGCGCGCTCGATCGCCGCCACCATGATGAGGATCATGGCGACCTGGATGGCCGAGGCGGCGGCGACCACCAGCTGGCTGCCCTGGAACTGCAGATAGCTGAAGATCTCGATCGGCAGCGTGGTGTGACCGGGGCCGGTCAGGAACAGCGCCGTGTTGAGCTCGCCGAAGGAGACGATGAAGGCGAAGAGCCAGCCCGACAGCACCGACGGCCAGATCAGCGGCAGCACCACCAGGAAGAAGGTCTGCAGCGGACCGGCGCCGAGGCTGTGTCCCGCCTCCTCGAGCGCGGGATCGAAGCTCTGCAGCCCCGCCAGCGTGGTGCGGAACGCATAGGGCGCGCCGACCACGCTGTGGGCGAGCAGCAGGCCGGGGAGGATCGGCATGTGGATCGTCCGATAGAACAGCAGCAGCGCCAGGCCCAGGATGATGGTGGGAAACACCAGCGGCGCCAGGAACAGCGCCTGCACCGCCGTCACCACCGGACCCGAGCGGCGGGCGACGAAGAGCGCCGCCGGGATCGCCAGCAGGACCGCGGCCGAGGAGGCCATCACCGCCAGCTCCAGGCTCAGCGAGAAGGCATCCCGCATCTCCGACAGCGAGAAGAATTCACGGAACCAGCGCAGGGACAGGCTGGGCGGCGGAAAGACGAAGAAATCCGTCGGCGAGAAGGCGGTCACCACGACGATCGCGATCGGCGCGATGACCACCAGCGCGGCGACGAGCACGACGAGGCTCCGCAATGCCACCAGCGCTCTCACCGGCTCCTCCCGCGGACGCGGCCGGGACGCAGTACCGCGAGGATAAGCGCCGAGACGATCAGCGCGACGGCCAGCAGCACGAAGGCGAGCGCCGCCGCGCGCGGCCACTGGAACGAGACGACGTTGTCGTAGACGAGGCTCACCAGCAGCTTCGAGGGTGGGCCGCCGAGCAGCGTCACCGTCACGTAGGCGCTGAGCGTCAGCAGGAAGACCAGCAGCAGGCCCGAGGCGACGCCCGGGCTCGAGAGCGGCAAGGTCACGTGCAGGAAGGTGCGGATCGGGCCGGCGCCCAGCGCCTGCGCCGCCTCCTCGTAGCGCCGGTCGAGGGAGGCCAGCGTGTTGGCGATCGAGATCACCATGTAAGGCAGCAGGATCGTCGCCAGTCCCAGCACCACCGCAGCGGGCGTGTAGAGCAGCGCCAGCGGCGCATCGATGAGCCCCACCTTGCCGAGGGCGATGTTGACGAGGCCGCGGCGACCGAGGATCGCCACCCAGCCATAGGCCCTGACGACGTTGCTGACCATGAGCGGCAGCAGCAGCAGGATGCTGGCGATCTCGCGGCGGTGGCGCGGCAGCTTCGCCACCACCATGGCCACCGGATATCCCACCGCCAGGCAGAGGCCCATGATCGCCGCCGCCGTCTCCAGCGTGCGCAGGAGAACCCGCAGATAGAAGGGATCGCTGGCGATCGCGGCGTAGTTGGCGAGGGTGAGCTCGGCGCTGTAGAGGTCGCTGGTCGAGGACCCGTGAAAGCTCACATAGAGGAGGTAGAGCAGCGGCCCGACGAAGAAGGCCAGCAGGAACAGCACCGGCGGCAGCGCCAGCGCCCAGCCCCAGGATTGCAGGGATCGTCCGGGCATGGCGCGCGCGACCGCCTCAGGCGCGCAGGAGGACGGCCGCTTCATCCTCCCAGCTGCAGGTCACCTGGTCCCCCGGCCGCACCGCTTGCCCGGCGCCGCCGGTGTTCTGCAGATAGGCCAGCAGCGGGCCGCCGGCGCTCTCGAGATAGACGTGGGTCGCGGCGCCGCGATAGACGATCTCGCGCACCGTCGCCGCGACGCCGGGCTCGCCGGCAAGACCGAGCCGCAGCCGCTCGGGACGCACCGCCACGCGCACCGCCTCGCCGGCGCCATTCGTTCCGCTGACCGAGGAGCGGTAGCCCGCCACCTCCACCACCACCTTCGATCCGCGACTGCCGTCCGTCACGCGCCCGGCGAGGAGGTTGCTCGCGCCGAGGAAGCTGGCGACGAATTCCGTCTCCGGCCGCTCGTAGACGGCGCGCGGCGGGCCGAGCTGCTCGATGACGCCGTTGCGCATGACGGCGATCTGGTCGGAGAGCGTCAGCGCCTCCTCCTGGTCGTGGGTCACGAATACCGCGGTGATGCCGAGCTCCTGCTGCAGGTGGCGCAGCTCCACCTGCATCTCCTCCCGCAGCAGCTTGTCGAGGGCGCCGAGCGGCTCGTCGAGCAGCAGGACCGCCGGCCGCACCACGATGGCGCGCGCCAGCGCCACCCGCTGCTGCTGGCCGCCGGAGAGCTCGCGCGGATAGCGCGCCTCGAAGCCGGCGAGCTTCACCAGCGCCAGCGCCTCGGAGATCGACCGGCCGCGCTCGCCTTTCGGCCGCCGCCGCATGCGCAGCCCGAACGCCACGTTCTCCGCCACCGTCAGGTGCGGAAAGAGCGCATAGCTCTGGAACACCATGCTGAAATCGCGGCGGTAGGGCGGCACGCCGGTGACGCGCGCGCTGCGGATGTAGACCTCGCCGGCATCGGGGTGCTCGAACCCGGCGATGAGGCGCAAGGTCGTCGTCTTGCCGCAGCCCGACGGCCCCAGGAGCGAGAAGAAGACGCCGCGCGGGATCTCCAGCGAGAGCTCCCGCACCGCCGCGACCGTGCCGTAGGACTTGCTGACGCGCGCGAGACGGACATCCGGCTGCCCGGCCGCATCAGCCACCGGCGACGATCCGGTTCCAGCGATCCGTCCAGTCGGCGCGATGCTCCGCCATGAACTCCTGGTCGAGCTCGATGAGATGGTCGAGCTCCTCCTGGCTGAACTTCGCGCGCTGCTGCAGCTCCGGCGACAGCAGACCCACCATGTTCTTGTTGGTGCCGGGATAGCTGAACTTCTCGGTGAAGTAGGTCTCGAGCTTGGCATCGAGGGTGAGGTTGAGCCACTGCTCCGCCAGCTCCCGGTTCTTGGTGTTCTTGGCGATGGCGGTGCCGGAGGAATAGAGGATCGAGCCTTCCTTGGGATAGACCCACTGCACCGGCGCGCCCCAGCCCTGCACCGTATAGGTCTGCGACTTGTAGAGGAGGCCGATCACCGCCTCCTCGTCGCGCAGCGAGCTCATGATGGTGTCGGTGTCCTTCGCCCAGATCGGCTTCAGATCGGCCATGCGCTTCAGCATGTCGAAGCCGGCATCCGCGTCCTTCGGCGTCTTTCCCGCCGCGAGCGCGCCGATCGGGATGATGTAGGGCCCGATCGAGTGCGAGATCTCCGGCAGCACGATGCGGCCCTTGAACTCCGGCCGCCAGAGGTCGGCGTAGGAGGTCGGCGGGTTCTTCACCAGCTTGGTGTTGTAGGTGACGCCGATGCCCGAGAAGATCTGCGCCACCCAGTGGCTCTTGACGAATTTTGGATAGACGTCCCTCAGATTGGTGAGGCGGGGCGAGCTGGGATCGATCGGCTCCAGCACCCCC
>DATKPX010000028.1:0-4877 GCA_035523855.1 Allostellaceae bacterium | reverse complement strand
CCCGACCAGGTGATCCCCCGGCTGCTGGAGTTCCTGCGGCGCTAACGGGGCGCCGGCCGCTTGCGGGCCGCGGCCGGCCGGCGCATCCTGATCGCCGGTCAGGGTGGCGGCGCGGAGAGGCAGACGCATGGAGCCGTTCTCGTTCGCGAAGTATTTCGGCGAGGTCAATGTCCTCGCCGACCTGCAGTCGATGCCGGACGGACGGCCCTATATCGACCGGCCCGCGGCGGCGCCGGAGCCCAAAGACCTGCTGCTCTATCTCGGCTGCAACGTGCTGAGGACCGGGCATCTCGCCCGGACGGCGATCGACGTCCTGAAGGCGATGGGATTCGAGTTCAACGCCGCCGGCGGCCCGGCGCATTGCTGCGGCATCGTCCACCAGCAGCACGGTGAGACGGCGACCGCGCGCGGCATCGCCGCGAACAGCATGCGGCACTTCGCCCGCTACGGCGCCAAAGAGGTGCTGATGTGGTGCCCCTCCTGCCACTCGCATTACGACGAGGTGGTGACGCAGGAGCAGGCGGTGGCCTTTCCCTACGAGCACGTGACCGCCTTCATCGCGCGCCACCTCGACCGCGTCAAGTTCGTGCGGCCGGTGGAGAAGCGCGTCGCGCTCCACTACCACACGGGCTTCGCGCAGTCGGACACCGACTGGCGGCACACGCGGACGATTCTCCAGGCGATCCCCGGCCTGGAGCTGGTGGAGGTGGAGAACCCGGCGACGCTCGGCCGGCACTGCGCGCCGAAATGGATCGGCCGCATCGGCAGGCCGCAATGGGAGCGCGAGATCGCCGGCATCCTCGGCCGCGCCGCCGAGGCACGCGTCGACGTCCTCGCCACCCTCTACCACTCCTGCCACCGCGAGATCTGCCACCAGGAGGCGGCGCATCCCCTCGCCATCGTCAACTACATCAGCCTGCTCGGCGAGGCGATGGGCATCGAGCATCCGGACGTCTACAAGCGATGGAAGCTGATGGCCGATCCCGACGCCATCCTGGCGGAGGCGCGGCCCTTCATCGAGGCGAACGGGCTCGATCCCGACCGGGTGCGAGAGGTGGTGAACGCCAGCTTCGCGCCGGCCGCAGAGGCAAAAACCTCCGGACCGTCGTGAGGGCGCGCGGAGGCTAATTCTTCTTCCCGCCGCCCAGCACCTCGAGCGCCTGCCGCACGATCTGCACCAGCGACGTCATCGTATAGGGCTTCTGCAGCCAGCCGAGCGGCGCGGCCGGCTTCGCCCGCTTGCGCACGTCCTGATCGACATGCGCGGTCGCGAAGATCGAGCGGAGGCCCTGCTCGCGGAAGAGATCGAGGGCGGCGTCGATGCCGTCGCGCGTGCCGGCAAGCCGGATATCCATCACCACCAGGGCGGGATGCGTTGCGCGCGCGAGCTCCACCGCCTCCTCCGCGGTGGCGGCGACGCCGGCGACCGCATAGCCTGCCTCCGCCAACGCCGCTTCCATCTGCATCGCCACCAGGAAATCGTCCTCCACCAGCAGGATGCGCGCACCCTTCGCGGACCGCGTCGCCGTCTTCGCGTCGCTCTCCCGCGCGACGGCCAGCTTCGGCCGCCGCCGCGGCAGCGCCGCTGGAGCGGGCGCGCTCGGCCAGGGCTGGCTGGATCTGTTGCTGCGGCCCACGGATATTTCCTAACGGAATTCCAGGCTGCAGCGGCTGACGGGATCGCGCACGACCTCGAAGCGGCCGCGCAGCTGGCGCGCCAGCCCCTGCACCAGCCGGAGGCCGGAGGAGCGGTCGCGCACCGCGTCGAGATCGAAGCCGGGCCCGCAATCCTCGACGGCGAGCAGGAAGCCGTCGTCGCCCTCCCTGGCGAGCCGCACGCGGATGGTGCCGCCGCCCGCCGGGTCGAGCCCGTGCTTCACCGCGTTGATCAGCAGCTCGTTGAGGATCAGCGCCAGCGGCATGGCGGTGTCGTTCGGCAGCTGCTCGGGAACCGCTTCGAACACGATCTTAACCTTCTCCGGCACGGTCTGCTGCACGGTCTCGCAGACTGCATTCAGGAACTCCTGGGCGCTGTAGCGGGTTGCATCGATGGTACCGTAGAGCACACGCTGTGCCGCCGCCATCGCCGCGATCCGGCCGCCGGCATCGGCGAGGATCTTCTGCGCCTCCGGGTTCCGGCTCCGCCGCGCCGCGGAGTCGAGCAGCGACTGCAGCATCTGCATGTTGTTCTTGACCCGGTGATTGAGCTCGTTGAGCAGCACGCGCTGCTGCGTCTCCGCCTGGCGGCGCTCGCTGATGTCGACCAGCATGTTGATGGCGCCGACGGTGCGGCCATCGGCGTCGCGCAGCGGCGTCGGATAGGGGATGAAGGGCACGCGGGTGCCGTCCGGCCGCTCCGCCACCGCCTCGGCGTTGCGGATCGTGCGGCCCTCCTTGAGGGCGACCGCCATCGGACACTCGTCGTGCCGCATCGGCGTGCCGTCCGGCCAGTAGAGCTTCCAGGTCACGCACCACTCGTCGCTGCCGATGGTGGGCGTCCGGCCGGCGAGCTCCACCGCCGCCTGGTTGAAATAGGTGATCCGCCCCTCGGCATCGGTGGTGTAGATCGCCGCCGGGATCGCCGCGAGCAGATCCTGCAGCCGCTGCTCGCTTTCGCGCAGCTTCGCCTCCGCCTCCTTGCGCTCGGAGATGTCGCGCGCGATCTTCGACGCGCCGAAGATCCGGCCCTCGCCGTCGCGCATCGGCGAGACGGTGAGAGAGACGTCGAGCCGCCGGCCGTCCTTGCGCCGGCGCACCGTCTCGTAGTGATCGATGGGCTCGCCGCGGCGGATGCGGGCGAGGATCCCGGGCTCCTCGTCGACCCGCTCCGGCGGCATCAGGACGGTCACCGGCTGCCCGATCACTTCCTCGGCAACATAGCCGAAGATGCGCTCGGCGCCGCGGTTCCAGCTGGTGATGACGCCGTTCAGATCCTTGCTGATGATGGCGTCGTCGGAGGATTCGACGATGGCGGCCAGCCGCCGCGCCGCCGCCTCCGAGCGGATCCGCTCCACGCCGAAGCCGAGCTGCCGCGCGAGGGTGAGCGCCAGATCCGTCTCGCCTTCGGTGAAAGCGTGCGGCCGATCGTAGTAGGTCATGAACTTGCCGAGGAGCCGGCCGCCCTCCAGCAACGGAATGAAGGCGAGCGCGCCGATTCCCTCCGCCGTCACCGCCTGCCGGACCGCCGGCGACAGGTCGGCCGCCGCGACGTCGGAAATCATGATCGGCGCCGGGTCGCGACTGTCGCGCGGCCAGGGCGAATGCCCCTCGACCGCCCGGCGATAGCTCTCCGAGAGGCCGCGCCAGCCGGCAAAGCGCATGACGCCGGCATCATCGAGCAGCAGGATGGCGGCACGGTCCGAGCGCAAGGCGCGCAGGATCGCCTCCAGCGCCGGCGCGCAGACGTCGTCGAGAGAGTGCGCGTGCTGCAGCCGCTCGGTAAAGCGATGGAGCGCCGCCTGCTCCTCGATCCGCCGCGCCAGGGACGCCTCGGCGCGCTTCAGCTCGGTGATGTCGTGCTGCACGCGGACCGCATGGAGGAAGCGGCCCGCCGCGTCGCGCACGCTGGTGGAGATGACCGACGCCCAGAAATGGCTGCCGTCGCGCCGCCGGATGCGCTTCTCGATGCTGTAGCGATCGATCTCGCCCGCGACCTGGCGCCGGAACGCCTCGCGATCGCGCTCGACGTCCTCCGACAGCGTCTCGTGGAAGAGCGAGCGGCCAATCAGCTCGTCGGCGGCATAGCCCATCAGCTCCGAGAGGCAGCCGTTCACCCGGAGGAGGCGGCCTTCGGCGTCCGCCACCGCGAGCCCGATGCCGGCGTGCTCATAGCTGAGCAGAGTCGGCTGGTCCGGCCGCGGCCCGGCGCCGTGCAGTTGCGGGCGCGCGAATGCTGCCAGAGCGGCGGCGCGGCCGGACGCTAACTCCTCGACGCTCATCCGTCGACCTCCGGGTCAGACAACCCTGGCACCACCACCGCTTCACCAATCATCAGGCTGTATCCCACCACGACTCGGAACGCTACCGGCCAGGGAAAGTTCCTTCAGGCGCCCACCCCAATCAGGTGTGAAAACCGGGCGCAGCGCGCGTCGGCGACGGGGTCTCCTTGGGGGAGCGAGGATAGCGGAGCCCGCCGCCCCCGCAAGCGGCCTCGCCACAGCGGATGCCGAGGCTAGGCCTGCGGGCGAGCGTGGCGCTCGCCGCGCGACGGCGCCCGCGGCGTCCGGCGCGGCGCCGGATCGATGGTCCTGAGCTCGAGCAGCGCGTCGCGCACCACGTCGAGCGCCGGCTCGCTCGGCCGGTTGCGCCGCTCGATCAGCCCCATCGTACAAGGCAGCTCGGGCTTCAGCGGCCGGACGACGACCCCGGGCATCGGCTCGGCGACCGAGACGTCCGGCACGATCGACATGCCGAGCCCGGCAGCCACCGCCTGCTTCGCCGCCTCGATGATCCCCACATGCATGGGCTGGCGCGCCAGCGGCAGCTGCTTCGCCAGCCAGCCCATGGCGAGCGCGTGGACGGCGCCGCGGTCGTGCTCCAGCACCAGCGACTGCCGGGCGACATAGTGCGGCGTCACCCGGTCCGGAATGTCCGGGATCGTCGCCGGCAGGATCGCCACGCAGAACTGCTGGCGGAGCGGCGTCACCCGCAGCAGCGCGGATTTGACCGGCAGCGTCACCAGCGCGAAATCGATCACGTTCTGCACGATGCTCTCGACGCTGTCGCGGGTCGCGGCATTGGTGACCACGAGATCGATCTTCGGATGCTCGGCGTGCAGCCGCTTCAGGATGGGCGGCAGGTCGTACATCAGCGCGGTCAGCGTGGAGTTGATGTGGACGCGGCCCATCCAGCCGTCGCGCAAGCCCCGCATGGCGCGA
>DATKPX010000027.1:0-10363 GCA_035523855.1 Allostellaceae bacterium | reverse complement strand
CGCGTGCCCGGACCGCGGCGCGCGCCTCGGCGGTCGCCTGGGCGCTGGGCGCCTCCGCCAGAGCCGCCGTCATGCGGCGATCTTCTGTTCGCGACCGCGCCAGAAACCGACGACGACAGCGGCGGCGAAGTCATAGGGGGTGAGCTTCACTCGCCGCGCCAGCGGATCGCCGCGGCGGAGATGCGCCGTCAGCCGCTCCGCCAGGTTGACGATGACGGCGACCTCGCGGCGAAGCCCGGTGCTGCGGACCTGCGGCGAGAACCCCCGCGCCTGCCGCACCAGCCCGGCGGTGTTGTCGAGGAGGCCGTCGAGCACGCGGCGGAAGGCCGGCGTCGAGGCGGGCCGCGTCAGGTCCTCGAGGCTGGCGCCGCAGCGCGCGAGATCCTCGGTCGGGATATAGACGCGATCGAGGTTGCGGTAGTCGGCGGCGCAGTCCTGCAGGTGATTGAGCACCTGCAGCGCCGAGCAGAGCGCGTCGTTCGCGGGCCAGGTGGCTCGGCTCTCGCCGTGCAGATCCAGGAGCTGCCGCCCCACCGGCGAGGCGGAATAGCGGCAGTACTCCATGAGATCCGCCCAGTCGCGGTAGCGCAGCTTGGTGGCATCGGTGCGGAAAGCGCGCAGCACGTCGTGGCAATGCTGCGCGGTGACGCCGGTCTCGATGAGGCTCAGGCGCATCGCCGTGGCGGCAGGTGCGTCGTCGCCGGAGGCACCCTCCAGCACCTCGCCCATGCGGTCGAGCCGGCGCACCTTGTCCTCGGCGGCGAGATCCGGATTGTCGGCGACGTCGTCCGCCTCGCGGGCGAAGCGGTAGAAGGCATGCACATGCGGACGCAGGTCGCGCCGGATCAGCCAGGAGCCGACGGGAAAATTCTCCTGCGTCGCGACCTTGCCGGAGGGTGTCTCCACCGTGGCCGTGCTCATGCCCGGCCCTGCTGTTGAATGCGCCCCTTCCATTCTCCCCCTTTGCCCTGCCAGTGGCGCCACGCGGAATCGATGGTGGCAGCGATGTAGACCAGCGCGATCGCCGGCAGCGCCGGCGCCCAGGCCGGCGAGCGGCCGTAGAACTGCAGCGTCGGCAGATAGGCGCAGGCCATCAGCGCCCAGGTCGCGAGACCGAGCGGCACTGCCGCGGTCCCCGACACGGTGGCTGCCACCGGCACCAGGAACGTCAGCGCAAGCCCGATCACGGTTCCCACCAGCACCAGCGGCGAATAGCCGAGCTGCGCATAGGCCGTGCGGGCGACCATGCGCCAAATATCGGCGAGAGCGGGATAGGGGCGCAAGCTCCGCGTCTCGGCGCTGAGGCCGAGCCAGATCGGCCCGCCGCGCTTCACCGCGCGGCCGAGCGCGCAGTCGTCGATGATCTCGCCGCGGATCGCGGCGAGGCCGCCGATGCGCTGCAGCGCCTCCCGACGCAGCAGCACACAGCCGCCGGCGGCGCCCGCGGTGCGGTGCCCGGGATCGCGGATCCAGGCAAAGGGATAGAGCATCTCGAAGAAGAACACGAAGGCGGGGATGAGAAAACTCTCCGACAGGCTCTCGACGTTGAGGCGCACCATCAGCGAGGCAAGATCGACCCCGGCCTCGATCCGCGCCACCAGCTCACGGAGATTTGTCCGGTGGTGCCGGATGTCCGCATCGGTGAGCAGCACCAGCTCCGCCGGCGTCTGCCGCTCAAGCTCCTGCACACCCTGGTCGAGGGCCCAGAGCTTGCCGGTCCAGCCCTGCGGCAGCTCCCTTGCGCGCAGGATCGTGAGGCGGTCGGCGGCGCCCGCCGCCGTCGCCGCCTGAAGCGCCACCTCGGCGGTGCCGTCCTCGCTGTGATCGTCGACGAGGATCACCGAGAGCTTGCCGGGATAATCCTGGCTGAGCAGCGAGCCCACGGCCTCGCCGACGTAAGGCGCCTCGTTGCGCGCCGGCACCACGGCGGCGACGGTGGGCCAACGCGCTGGCGCCGGCGCCGGCGGCAGCACGCGCTCGCGCCAGAACCCGCCGCGGCCGAGCAGCAGATAAATCCAGACTATGAAGCTGAGCGCCGCAGCGACGGTCATGGTCATCAGCGCAGCATGCCCTGGGCGCGGAACCAGTCGATCGCATCGGCGAGCGCCTGATCCGCCGGCCGGGCGCGGAAGCCCAGCTCGCGCTCCGCCTTCGCAGCGGAGAAGAACATCTTCTTCCGTGCCATGCGGAGCCCGTCGAAGGTCGTCATCGGCTCGCGGCCGGTGAGGCGGCCCCAGCTCTCCGCCACCGCCGCCACCGGCCAGAGCGCGTCGACCGGCAGCCGAAGGCTCGGCGGCCGCCGTTTGGTGATCATCGCGATCCGCCGCAGGATCTCGCCGAGCGACAGATTCTCGCCGCCGAGAATGTAGCGCTCGCCGATCCGGCCGCGCTCTTCCGCCAGCAGATGGCCCGTCGCCACATCCTCGACGTGGACGAGGTTGAGGCCGGTGTCGACATAGGCGGGCATGCGGCCGGCGGCGGCCTCGACGATCATGCGGCCGGTGGGCGTCGGCTTGATGTCGCGCGGGCCGATCGGCGTCGAGGGATTGACGATCACCGCCGGCAGGCTCCGCTCGCGGATCAGCCCGCGCACCACTTCCTCGGCGCGGAACTTCGACTGCTTGTAGGGGCCGATCATGTCGGTGTATTCGCTCGGCGTGGTCTCGTCGGCGGAGGTGCCGTCCTTGTAGACGCCTAGCACAGCGACGCTCGAGGTGTAGACGATGCGCTCGACGCCGGCGGCCTGAGCCGCCTCCATCAACGCGCGCGTGCCGTCCACATTGGCGCGGAACATCGCCTCGGGATCGCGCACCCAGAGGCGATAGTCGGCGGCGACGTGATAGAGCGCGCCGCAGCCGGCGACCGCCGCCGGCAGGGCCGCCGCATCCTCCAGCGAGCCCTCGGCGATCTCGATGTCGAGGCCGGCGAGGTTGCGCCGGTCGCTGTTGCGCCGCGCCAGTGCCCGCACGCGCCGCCCGGCCGCCAGCAGCGCGCGCGCCACCGCCGCGCCCACGAAGCCGGTGGCGCCCGTCACCAACACGGGTTTCGACGCCGCTGCGGTCATGGCGGGGAATTCTTACGCAGTCAGAGGACTGGCGCGAGGGCGCGCGTCAGAGCGCGCCGGCGGCGAGCGCCATCGGAGTGCCGTTGCCGATCAGGCGATGGGCGGTCTCCCGCGCCGCATGGTCGACGGCAGCGACGTCGTCGAGGCTCGCGATCGGCCGCGCCGGCATCGCCTCCATGGTGCGCTCGACGGTGGCGGCGATGTCGAGGAAGCCGAGCCGACGCTCGAGGAAGGCCATCACCGCGACCTCGTTGGCGGCGTTGAGCACGGTCGGCATGGTGCCGCCTTCCGCCAGCGCCTCGCGGATGAGGCGAAGCGCGGGGAAGCGCACGGGATCCGGCGCCTCGAAAGTGAGCCGCGCCAGGGCCGCCAGGTCGAGGCGCGGGCTCGGCGCGGCGATGCGGTCGGGCCAGCCCAGCGCGTTGGCGATCGGCGTGCGCATATCCGGCGATCCCAGCTGCGCCAGCACGGAGCCGTCGGTGTAGCAGACCATGCCGTGCACGACCGACTGCGGATGCACGATGACGTCGATGCGCTCGCCCGGCAGGTCGAAGAGGTAATGCGCCTCGATGACCTCCAGCCCCTTGTTCATGAGGGTGGCGGAATCGACGGAGATCTTGGCGCCCATGCGCCAGTTCGGGTGCGCCACCGCCTGCTCGGGCGTGGCGCGCTCCATCTCGGCGCGGCTGCGCTCGCGGAAGGGGCCGCCGCTGGCGGTCAGGATGATGCGCTCGATCGCATGCCGGCGCGCGTCGTCGAAGACCTGGAAGATGGCGTTGTGCTCGCTGTCCACCGGCAGGAAGCGCGCGCCGCATCGCTTGGCCTCGGCCTTGATGAGGGGGCCGGCGCAGACCAGCGTCTCCTTGTTGGCGAGCGCCACCAGGGCGCCGCGACGCACCGCCGCCAGCGTCGAGGCGAGGCCCGCCGAGCCCACGATCGCCGCCATGACCCAGTCGGAGGGGCGCGCCGCCGCCTCGACGATGGCCTCCGGTCCGGCCGCCGCCTCGATGCCGGTGCCGGACAGCGCCGACTTCAGCGCGCGATACTGGCTCTCCTCGCCGACGACGGCGAATTTGGCGCCGAGGCGCCGGGCCTGATCGGCGAGCAGCTCGGCATTCCGATGCGCGGTGAGCGCCTCCACCGCATAGCGCTCGGGCTCGGCCTCCACCAAGGAGACGGTGTTGCAGCCGACCGAGCCGGTCGAGCCGAGGATGCTGACGCGGCGGGGAGCGGTGCTTGCGCTCATGGTCTCCGCCATGCGGTGGCCGGGCCGGCAATGACGGCCCCGCCCCGCTCGATTGTGTCGGTGCAATTCATGGTTACTGATACCCCTGCCCCGGCGCCGACGCAAAGAAGCAAAAAAATCAGGCCGCCGGCGGCTCCTCGCCGTCGATCACGCCGCCCATCTGGAGCTCTGCCACCTGATGCGCGAGGCGGTCGAGGTGGCGGTCGCGGATGCCGAGTTCGCGCAGATGCTGGACCGTGGAGAAAAGATAATTACAACAGCGCCCTAGAGGACCTTCTGCACGTGCTATGACAGCTGCGACCTGGGCCTCCGGCAGCCGACCGGCGTAGCGGTGATGGGCGGCGTTCATCGTGAAGGCAATGGCATAGACCGGCCCCCTGGGGGTCGCCGCCTTGACCCAGCGGGGGCAGTAGGCGCCGGTCACCATTTCGCGACGCCAGAGCAGCATCAGCTCCTCCGCCATCTGCGCCTCGGCGATTCGGTAGACGACGCCCCGGCAGGACCCGCCGCGCTCCAGCGCCAACATCAGACCCGGGCACTCGACGGTGCCGCGCCCGAGATGGGTCCAGAGGCAGAAGCGGCGATGGAAGCCGCGCACGTCGGCGGTGCGCCGCTCCACCGTGTGGATAATCGGATTCCAGATCAGCGAGCCGTAGCCGAACACCCAGGCGTCGCCGGAGCCGTCCGGGCGGGTCGCCAGCATTTCGGCGATCGATTCCTGCATCTGCTCGTCGGACCAGACCTTGAGCTCGGGATTGGTCGTGGCAAGCCAGCGCCGGAGCGAGCCGTCGGCGAGGCTTTCGCGGGTGAGCCGCATCTCGCCGTGTCGTGCGCTCATCGGCGGCGCTAGCTCAGCTCGGGATCGGCCTCGAGGCCGACGCCCAGCTTGCGCAGGATGGCACGCAGGCGCGCCAGCTCCTCGCCGGTGACATCGCGGAGCGCGACGCGGTTGACCTCGGCGGCGAGCGGCAGCAGCTGCTCGCGGAGCTGCCGGCCGCGCTCGGTCAGGAACACGTTCACGATCCGGCGATCGGCACGGTTGCGCAGGCGCCGCACGAAGCCTTTGCGCTCCATCGTGTTGAGCGCGCTCGCGGTGGTCGGCTCCATCATGCCGACGCGCTGGCTGAGCTCGCGCTGGCTGAGGCCGTCCTCCTCCCAGAGCACGCGCAGGAAATACCACATGCCGACGCTGACGCCGTGCGGCGCGATGCGCGCCTGCAGCGAGCGCATGAAGGCCCGGTGGGTCTGGCGGACGAGATAGCCCACGCTGGTGGCGGGAGGCAGCAGCTCCTCCGCGGCCTCGGCCGCGGGCGCGTCCAGCACGGGGCTCGATGGGATCGATTTCACAACCCACCGTTTAGCCAGAAATCATCCGAGCTGTCAAAGACTTGGAGTGGGCCGCGGAAGCTCGGCGAAGAGCGCCGGCGAGGTGCCGCCGATTGACCCTGCGGGCGCGCTCTGCGATCCTTCATGCTTAGAAACCTAATCATTTTCCGTGGGGAGGCACCGGCATGGACGACAGCGCCCGCAGTGCTGCATCCCAGGCCGCACCCCGCCAATGGCCGGAAGGCGGCCTCGCCCGCGTCCCCTATTGGATCTACACCGACGAGGAGGTCTATCGCCAGGAGCAGCAGCGCATCTTCTGCGGCCCGAGCTGGGCCTATGTGGCGCTCGAGGCGGAGATCCCCAACCCCGGCGATTTCATCCGCACCCATGTGGGCGAGAAGCCCGTCGTCGTCGTGCGCGACCTCGCGGGCGAGATCCGCGTACTGCTCAACCGCTGCGCCCATCGCGGCGTCGAGTTCTGCCAGGCGACCCACGGCAACGCCCGCGAGTTCATGTGCCCCTATCACCAGTGGACCTACGATCTCGCCGGCACCCTCGTCGGCGTGCCGTTCCGCCGCGGCGTGCGGCGGCAGGGCGGCATGCCCGAGGATTTCCGCCTGGAGGAGCATGGCCTTCGGACGCTGGCGGTGGCGCGCCGGCATGGCGTCGTCTTCGCGAGCTTCGCCGAGGAAATGCCCGATCTCGAGACCTATCTCGGGCCGGCGATGCTCGGCTATTTCGACCGCGTCTTCGACGGGCGCGCGCTCAAGGTGCTGGGCTACATGCGCCAGCGCATCGGCGCCAACTGGAAGCTGATGTTCGAGAACATCAAGGACCCCTACCACGCCAGCCTGCTGCATGTGTTCCTGGTCACCTTCGGCCTCTTCCGCGCCGACCAGCCCTCGGCGGTGGAGATGGACGAGAGCGGCATGCACAGCGTGCTGGTGTCGAAGCGCGGCGAGCAGAAGGCGAACGAGGGCACGGCGGAGATGAAGTCCTTCCGCGCCGATCTGAAGCTCGCCGATGCGCGCCTGCTCGATCCCGTGCGGGAATTTTCCGGCGACGCCACGGTGGTGATGCAGACGCTGTGGCCGAACCTGATCGTGCAGCAGCAGTCGAACACGCTGGCCATGCGCCAGCTGGTGACGCGCGGCCCCACTGCCTTCGACCTGATGTGGACCTTCTTCGGCTATGCGGACGAGAGCGAGGAGATGACGCGGCGGCGGCTGCGCCAGGCCAATCTCATGGGCCCTTCCGGCTTCGTCTCGGTGGACGACGGCGAGATCATGGAATTCTCCCAGCACGGCATCGGCTCTTTCCCGCGCGACGAAGGCATCGTCGAGATGGGCGGCCGCGCGGTGCAGAACGAGGCGCATATGGTGACGGAGGCGGCGATCCGCGGCTTCTACCAGGAGTACCGGCGGGTGATGGGGTTCTAGTGCCGAGCCCATCGATGACCCCCGAGCTTCGTGACGAGATCGACGCGCTCTACGCCGACTACGCGGAGGCGCTCGACGACAACGAGATCGAGCGCTGGCCCGACTTCTTCGTCGAGGACTGTCTCTACAAAGTGGTGCCGCGGGAGAACTGGGAGCGCGACCTGCCGGTGGCGCTGATGCGCTGCGAGAGCCGCGGCATGCTGCGGGACCGCGTCAACGCCGTGCGCAGCACCGCGGTCTACGCGCCGCGGACCTTCCGGCATCTCATCGGTCAGTTCCGCATCAAGGAGGAAGCGCCGGAGCAATATCGCGTCCGCGCCAACTACGTGGTGCTGCAGACGCTGGTGGACGACCTCACCCGCATCCAGAACGCCGGCAAATATCTCGACCTCGTCGTGCGCACCGACGCCGGCCTGCTCTTCAAGGAGAAGATCTGCGTCTTCGACAGCGTGCTGGTGCCGAACTCGCTGATCTATCCGGTCTAGCTTCCGTCAGGGATTGATCTTGCCGTCGCGCACGGCAAGCCGCGCCGGCTTCACCTCGATCTTCTGCCAGACGCGCTCTTTGACGTAGGGCTCGCGATCGAGCCAGCCGTCGAGCTCCTTGCGGCTGGGGAATTCCACGAAGACCGCCGAGCCGATCATCTTGCCGGCATCGTCGAGGAGCGCGCCGCCGCAGATCAGCTCGCCCTTCTCCACCATCTGGCCGATCGCCTGGAAGTGCAGCGGCCGCGCCGCCTTGCGCCGCTCGGCCGCGCCGGGATCGGTGCCGTCATAGGCGAGGACGAGGAATTGGGCCATGGATGCCTCCGTGGATCAGATCAGCCGGTCGCCTTGGTGCGGTTGGTGCCGAAGCCTTCCTCCTGGCCCAGCACGGCGAGCGGCATCTTCAGGCTCTCCTGCCAGAGGATCGATTCCATGGCGATGTGCATGGGCTGGTCCTGCACCGTGAGCTCATAGACGGATTCGTCGTAGGAGGCGTGGTTGTGCACGGCCCAGCCCGGCGCCGAAAGCATGAGATCGCCCGCCTTCCATTCCAGCACATGGCCCTCGACGGTGCTGCGGCCGCGGCCGGCGAAATAGTAGTTGATCGCCGCCGAGGTATGGCGGTGCGGCCGGTCGACGATCTTCGGCGGCCGGATCGTCATGGTGGCGAAGAAGCTCGGCGTGCAGCCGTTGGTGCGACCGGTCATGGGATTGTAGAGAAGATAGAGCCGGCGGCCGACATAGTCCTTGCCGAGCGCCACCAGCTTGTCGAGCTGCGCCTTCACCTCTTCCCAGGGCCAGTGCAGCGCCTTCGATTCAATCGCCGGCGGATTGATCAGCCGCTCATAGGGCATCAGGAAGGCGCCGTCCTCGCCGATGGCGAAGGTGCCGTAGGGGCTCTGCCGGCGCGGATCCTCGCGATCCTCGGTCGGCACCGGCTCAAGCAGAGTCGGGTTTTCCTCGACGTAGTGGACGTTCAGCATCTCGAGCAGCGCCGCGTTCGAGTAGGTGAGCCGCGCCTGCAGCTCATTGGTCTCGTTGCTGTGGAAATAGGGATGCATCGAGGGCGTGTTCCAGACGTCGTATCGCCGGAAGCCGATGCGCTTGCCCCTGATGACGGAGCTGCCGGCGCCCTGGATGCAGAAATTCACTTGGGTCGAGTTCTGCCGCACCACCGCCGTGCGCTCGCCGGGCTTCAGCACCTCGAGCGCCACCTGGATGCCAGGCGCGAGGCCGCTGCCCTTGCCGGCGAGCGGATGCGAGATCAGCGAGCGGCGCCGTCCGTTCTCCGGCCGCGGCTGGCTTGCGAGGCGATCGATCTCGCCGTCGATCGTCTCCTTGGGAATGACCACCGCCGGCCAGAGCTCGATCGGCGTGGGCGCGGCGCCGCTGCGGTCGAGGAAGACCGCCTTGGGATCGACCATCTCAGCCTCCTTGGATCGCGGGCACGGCGGCGCGAAGCTCAGGCTTCGCGCGCTCCGGATGCGGGAACGGCCGGCCGAGACCCTTGGCCTCGGCGCGGCGGAAGATCTCGATGCCGAGGGCGAGATCGGAGATCCCCATGCCCATGGCCTTGAAGAGGCTGATGCCGGTGTTGGCGGCGCGCGGCCGCGCGGCCACCACGATCGCCGACAGCGGCTGCACGCGCCGCCACGCCGCCTCCTCCTTGCCGAAGGCGCGCTGGAATTCGCTCGACAGGTTGCGCACCTGCTCCACGCTGTCGGCGGCGAGAATGCTGGCGCGGCGGATGAGCTCGGGCTCGAACTCCATGCGCTCCGGCGTGATGGCGCCGACGGCATTCACATGGGCGCCCTGCGCCACCTGCTCCGCGGAGAGAAATGGCTCGCGGGCGCGCGTCACCAGCGTAATGATGGAGGCGCCCTGCACCGCCGCCGCCACCGAAGGCGCCTGCTCCGCCGGCAGATCGAGCTCCTGTCGCACGTGCTGCACGAAACGCGCGCGGCGCTCAGCGTCGGGGCTGAAGATGCGCAGGCGCCGCAGAGGTCGCACCGCCGCCACCGCGGCGAGCTGGCTCAGCGCCTGCTTGCCGGTGCCGATGAGGGCCATGTCGTCGGCCTGAGGCGCGGCAAGCCAGCGCGTGGCGACGCCGCTGATGCCGCCGGTGCGGAGCTGGCCCAGCGCGAAGGCCTCGATCACTGCCTTGAGGCTGCCGTTGCGGCTGTCGAAGAGGATGAGGAGCGGCGTCGCGCCACCTTCCGTATGGGCCCAGGTCTTGGTGCCGACGAAGCCCAGGTCGGGCATCAGCCCGCCCACCGCGTGGAGCGTGTTGCCTTTGCCCCAGAGCGCGTGGGTCTTCACCATATTGGCGGCGGAGCCCTCAGCCTCGAGGGCGAGACCGCGCTCGAGCGTGGCGATCGCGTCGCCCATGCCCATGACGCTGGCGACTTCCGCCTCGCTGATCCATCGCGCCGAGACCACTGAGCGCCCTCCCAAGGCGCGTTCTGCGCCAATATGTTGGTTTATAATCCTTAGGTATCGTAGGATTCCGAGCGCGGCCAAGTCAAGGCTCGCAGGACCGGCTCGGACCGCCGGGCACAGTAGCATAATGAGGTCAGGAAGGAGCCATGGCGCCGCTGCCGCTCACCATCGCCATTAACGATTACGACCACGTGCGCGACCTGCTGACCGGCCGCGTCGCGGCGGAGGGGATCGCGCTCACCGCGCTCAACTTCGAGGTGGAGGAGATCTTCTACCGCTTCGTCAATTTCCGGGAATGGGACGTTTCGGAGATGTCGATGGGGAAATACGTCTCGCTGCGCGCCGGCGGCGACGATTCCGTGAT
>DATKPX010000026.1:0-2175 GCA_035523855.1 Allostellaceae bacterium | reverse complement strand
CCGACCGAGCCGGGCGCGGGCCTCCGGCGTGCCTTGCGCCTTCGCTTTCTCGTCGATCGGGATCGGGCGGGTCACGACATAGAATCGCGCGTTGTCAGCCAGTTCCGCCAATGTCTTCGCGCGCGACTTCAGGCCGGTCATGGCGGCGACCAGGCGGGTCCGCTCGGCCCCGTCGAGGGCACGCCCCAGCGCCGTCTCGATCTGCGGCACGATCAGCGCCACCAGCCGCTCGTTCTCCGCCTCGCGGATATAGTGCCCGTTCAGGTTGGCGAGCGTGACGAAATCGAAGCGCGCCGCGGCGCGGCCGACGGCATCGATGTCGAACCACTCGATCGCCTGCTCGGTGGAGATGATCTCCGCATCGCCATGGCCCCAGCCGAGGCGCAGCAGATAGTTCCTGAGCGCTTCGGGCAGATAGCCCATGTCGCGATAGGCCTCGACGCCGAGCGCGCCGTGGCGCTTGGAGAGCTTGGCGCCGTCGGGTCCGTGGATCAGCGGCACATGGGCGAAGGTCGGCTCGGGCCAGGCCAGCGCGCGATAGATCTGCGTCTGGCGGAAGGCGTTGGTGAGGTGGTCGTCGCCGCGGATCACATGGCTGATGCCCATGTCGTGATCGTCGACCACGACGGAGAAGTTGTAGGTGGGCGTGCCGTCGCTGCGGAGGATGATGAGATCGTCGAGCTGGGTGTTGGCGACGGTGACGCGGCCCTGCACGCGATCGTCGATCACCGTCTCGCCTGCCTGCTCCGCCTTGAGGCGGATGACCGGCGGCACGCCCGCCGGCGCCTCCTTGGGATCGCGGTCGCGCCAGGTACCGTCGTAGCGGACGGGGCGGCCCTCCTTGCGCGCCTTCTCCCGCATCGCCTCCAGCTCCTCCGCCGTGCAGTAGCAGTGATAGGCGCGGCCTTGCGCCAGCAGCTCGCGGGCGACTTCGGCATGGCGCTGCATGCGCGCCGACTGCATGACGATCTCGCCGTCCCAGCCGAGCTGCAGCCATTTGAGCCCGTCGATGATGGCATCCACCGCCGCCTGGGTGGAGCGCGCGCGGTCGGTGTCCTCGATCCGCAGCAGGAACTTCCCGCCGTGATGCTTGGCGAAGAGCCAGTTGAAGAGGGCGGTGCGGGCGCCTCCGATATGGAGGAACCCGGTCGGCGAGGGGGCGAAGCGGACGACGACGCTCATCGGGAAGTGATATGGATTGCTAAGGGTGGGAAAGCGCGGGCTCTTTAGCACATAAGCCCGGCGCCGTCATGGCCGGGCCGGCCCCGCGCGGCGGTTGGGCCGGTTCCGGTTCGGCGCTACAGTCGCGGGCATGGAGGGGCAGGCGGAGGCAGCATCTTTGGCGATCGGGGCGGCGCCGGCCGGCCGCCTCGGCGGCGCCCTCGCCTGGCTCCGGGACGCCTTCGAGGCCGAGCGCGACCGCTGGTTCCTCTGGCTCCCGGCCTTTCTTGGCAGCGGCGCCGGGCTCTATTTCACCCTCACCGTCGAGCCGCCGCTCTGGCTCGGCCTTGCCACCGCGCCGCTCGCCCTCCTGCTGGCGCTGGTCGCGCGGCGCGTGCAGCGCTTTACCCTGCTGACGATCGCGCTGGCGGCGGTGGCCGTCGGTTTCGCCGGCGCCGAGCTCGAGACATGGGCCGCCGCGGCGCCGGTGCTGGAGCGCCGCCTCGGCCCGGTGCCGGTGGAGGGCCGCGTCGTCGAGGCGGAGCCGCTGCCGGCGGGAACGCGCATCCTGGTCGAGCCGACGCGGATCGGTCGGCTGGCGCCCGACCGGCTGCCGGCGCGCATCCGCATCAAGCTCCGCGACGGCACCGTGGCGCCGGTGCCGGGCGAGGGGATCGCGCTCCGCGCCACCCTGCTGCCGCCGCCGGCGCCGGCGATGCCGGGCGCCTACGACTTCCAGCGCCGCGCCTATTTCGACCGTCTCGGCGGCGTGGGCTATGCGGTGGGCGCCGTGCATCCGCTGCCGGGCGAGGCGGCGCCGCAATGGCGCGTGCGGCTCGCCGCGCTCCGTGCCGAGATGACGCGGCGGATCCAGGCGGCGCTGCCCGGCCGCACCGGCGCCATCGCCGCCGCCATCATCACCGGCGAGACCCACGCGATCCCCGAGACGGACGCGCAGGCCTTCCGCGACGCCGGCCTCGCCCACATCCTCGTCATCGCCGGCCTCCATATGGG
>DATKPX010000025.1:0-3477 GCA_035523855.1 Allostellaceae bacterium | reverse complement strand
ATCGCCTGGCCGAACTGCCGGCGCTGCTTGGCGTAGTCGATGGAGGCGTCGAGCCCCGCCTGCAGGATGCCGACCGCGAGCGAGGCGATGCCGATGCGCCCCTTGTCGAGGACGCTCATCATCATGTGGAAGCCGCGGTTGAGCGGGCCCAGGAGCGAGGTCTTCGGCAGCGCAATGTCCTCAAAGTGGAGCGCCCCCACCGGGGAGGCGCGCTGCCCCATCTTGTGCTCCTTGCGGCCGATGCGATAGCCGTGCCGGTCGCGGTCGACCAGGAAGATGCTCATGCCGCGGCGGCCGAGCTCCGGCGCCGTCCGTGCCAGCACCACGGCGAAGTCGGCCACCGGCGCGTTGTGGATCCAGAGCTTGCCGCCGGTGAGGCGCCAGCCCTCCGCGGTCTCGACCGCCGTGGTCTTGATGCCGGAGACGTCGGAGCCCGCCTCCGCCTCGGTGATCGCATAGGCGCAGCGGCGCTCGGCGCGCAGCAGCGGCTTGAGGTACCGCTCCTGCTGCGCAGGCGTGCCGTGCTCGGCGAGCAGCGTCCCCACCAGCTCGACGAGGCCGCACTGGTCGGCGACCGAGGCGTAGCCGCGCGACAGCTCCTCCATGACCAGCGCATAGGAGACCGCATCGGCGCCGGCGCCGCCAAGCGCTTCCGGCACGGTGATGCCGAACATGCCGAGCGCGGCCATCTTGCCGTAGAGCGCGGCCGGAAACGCCTCTGTCTCGTCGAGCTCGGCGGCGATCGGCCGGATCTCCCGCTCGGCGAAGGCGCGCGCCGTCTCGCGCATCAGGCGATGGCGGTCCGCCACGGCATCATCGAGATCGGCACTCATCGCTTCGGCGTTTCCCTCAGGGGCCGCACCGGCGTAAGCTGCGGCTCGTATGGATTTTTCGCGATTCTAGTCAGGAATTGACAGTGCGTCACGGAAAATTTAGAACGATCTAAATAGCAAGAAAACGGGAGGAAGTGCTGCCGGGATCATATCCACAGTCGCCGTTCTTGCCCCTCTCCGCCGCGACGCGGGCGAGAGGGCGGGGCCCATTGCGCAGCAATGGGAGGGTGAGGTGGCGCGGCGATAGTCGGCGCGCGGCGCCGGCGTTTCGCTCTCCCCGTTCCCCGCCCCACCTCACCCGGCCGCCGCTTCGCAGCGTCCACCCTCTCCCCCGCTATCGCGGCGGAGAGGGTTCGTAGACGATGCTCCGCTACGTCGTCTCGCGGCTCGGCACGGCGATCGTGATGGCGATCCTGGCGACGCTGGTGATCTTCCTCATCGCCAACACCGTGCCGGGCGATCCCGTGCTGGCGCAGCTCGGCGACATCGCCGCCTCCAACAAGCAGTTCGTCGCCGAGTGGCGGCATCGCTACGGCCTCGACCTGCCGCTCTGGGAGCGCTACTTCGTCTTCCTCAAGGGCCTGCTCAACGGCGATCTCGGCATTTCCATCGCGACCCAGCGGCCCGTGCTGGACGACATCGCGCAATACGCGCCCGCCACCGTCGAGCTCGCCACCGCCGGCTTCCTGCTCACCGTCATCGTCGGCATCCCCCTCGGCATCCTGGCGGCGGTGCGGCGCGATACCTGGCTCGACCACCTCGCCCGCTTCGTCTCGCTGATCGGCGTCTCCTCGCCCACCTTCTGGCTCGCCTTCATCGCGCTTGCCATCTTCTACGGCGGGCTGCAGATCGCGCCCGGTCCCGGCCGCCTCGATCCGATCGCGCTGCCGCCGGATACCGTCACCGGCCTCTACCTCGTGGACACGCTCATCGCCGGCGACTGGAGCGCCTTCAGCGACGCGCTCGCCCATCTGGTGCTGCCCTCGATCGTGCTGGCGGCGACCACCATCGGCCTCATCACCCGCACCACGCGGGCGAGCATGCTGGAGAGCATGCAGCAGGACTATGTGCGTATGGCGCGCGCCAAGGGCCTGAAGGAGAAACGCGTCGTCATCGGCCACATCCTGCCCAATGCGCTCATCCCCGTGGTGACCCTTGGCGGCCTCGCCTACGCCAATCTGCTCACCGGCGCCGTCATGACCGAGACGATCTTCTCCTGGCCCGGCCTCGGCCGCTACACCTTCCGCAGCGCCGCCGCCCTCGATTTCCCAGCAATCATGGGCATCACCCTCATCGTCGCGGTGACCTATCTCATCATCAACCTGCTGATCGACATCAGCTACGCGATCCTCGACCCGCGGGTGGTGCGATGACGGCGCTCGAGCAGACCGACGCGGCACTCGAGCGCGCGGTCGCGCCGCCGCTCTCGCCGGCACGGCGCTGGTGGCGGCGCTATGGCCTCGCGAGCCTCGGGCTGGCCATCGTGCTGGCCTGGGTGCTGATCGCGATCTTCGCCCCGGTCATCTCGCCCTACGCGCCCGACGCGGTCGACGTCACCATCCGCCTGCAGCCGCCCTCGACCGCCCACTGGCTCGGCACCGACGCGCTCGGCCGCGACGTGCTGACGCGGCTCCTCTACGGCTCGCAGGTCTCGCTCATCACCGGCTTCGTGGTGGTGGTGGTGAGCGCGGTCGCCGGCACATTGATCGGCGGCATCGCCGCCTTCGCCGGCGGCAGGATCGAGGAGCTCATCATGCGGGCGACCGACCTGGTGCTGTGCTTTCCGCCGATCATCCTGGCGCTCGCCATCGCGGCGGCGCTCGGCATCGGCACCACCAACACCATCATCGCCATGCTCGTCGTGTGGTGGCCGAAATTCGCCCGCCTCGCGCGCGGCCTGGTGCTGGTGCAGCGCTCGCAGGAATACGTGGAAGCCGCCATGGTGGTGGGCTTCAGCCCAGCGCGCATCCTGATCCGCCACATCCTCCCGAACGCGGTGGGGCCGCTGGTCGTGCTCACTACCCTCGACATCGGCAACGCCATCATCACCTTTGCCGGCCTCTCCTTCCTGGGATTGGGCGTAGTGCCGCCGACGCCGGAATGGGGCTCGATGGTGGCCGAGGGCCGCGAGCTGGTGGAGCAGTGGTGGGTGGCATCCTTCCCGGGCTTTGCCATCCTCACCATCGTGCTGGGCTTCAACTTCCTCGGCGACGGCATCCGCGACTGGCTTGATCCGAAGTCCCGCCGGCGCTGACATGAACGACATGGCGAAGCCCGAGCTCACGACCGAGACCAGCGGCACCGCCGCGCCGGTCCTGGAGGTACGCGGCCTCAAGACCCAGTTCTTCACCGACGAGGGCGTGGTGCGCGCCGTCGACGGCGTGAGCTTCTCGGTGGCCGCGGGCGAGACGCTCGGCATCGTCGGCGAGTCCGGCTCCGGCAAGAGCGTCACCGCGCTCTCGCTCATGCGCCTCCTGGAGGAGCCGAGCCGCATTGTCGCGGGCTCGATCAAGTTCCAGGGCCGCGACGTGCTGGCGATGGGCCCGGCGGAGCTGCAGGCCTTCCGCGGCGGCGACGTCGCCATGGTGTTCCAGAACCCGATGACCTCGCTCAACCCGGTGCTGAGGCTCGCGCGCCAGCTGGT
>DATKPX010000024.1:0-4338 GCA_035523855.1 Allostellaceae bacterium | reverse complement strand
CACGATCTCATCATGGAGCTGCGCTCGATCACCGTCGGCGTCGGCACCTACACCGAGCGCTTCGACCACCTGCAGGAGCTCACCGGCAAGCTCGCCGACAAGGTGCTGGCGAGCCGCAGCGAGCAGGCCGCGGATTAGGGGAAATATCTTCGGGGGTCAAAAAAATCATGACGGGTCAAAAAATCATGGCGGCATCCGCAAGAATGCCGCCATGACCCCACGTGAAGCCTCGGATTCTGAGCGATGCGAGGCGGGGGCCTGAGCGGCCCTCTTGTGGTCCCTGCCGATGATCGCAATCCAAAAAAACCTCCGCCGAGGGTGATTTCCGGTTCCCGCGGTGTCAACTGAAAAGGCCGTTAGGTGCGGCGGATTTTCGGGCGATTTCGGGGGAGGCCTCTCGCCGGATTGAGTTGCGCGGCAGCGGGGGGCGGGTCATATGGCGGGCGTGGCGCGGTGGGGACCGGGGATGTAACCTTCTCCCGGCGCCGGCGAACGAGAAGAACGGGCGCCGCAATCGCAGCGGCGACTTCACGGCGGAACGGAGAGGTCGATGCTGATCAGGACGAAGCGCGGCTGGGAGATTCCCGAGCGCGAGGCGACGCCGGAAGCGGTGTTCCATGCGCGGCGCAACCTGGTGAAGGCGATGGGGCTCGGCGCCATCGGCGCGGCCCTGGGAGCGGGCTCGCTGGGCCGTGCGCTCGCGGCCGGCGCGCCGGAGCCGGATCCCTCCGCCGGGCTCTATCCCGCCAAGCACAACGACGCCTTCACCGGCGGCCGTCCCGTCACCGACGAGAAGATCGTCGAGCACTACAACAATTTCTACGAATTCGGGACGTCGAAGGACATCGCCGACAGCGCGCAGGCGCTGCCGATCCGGCCCTGGACGGTCGCGATCGACGGCATGGTGGAGAAGCCCTTCACCATCGAGATCGACGACCTCCTGAAGAAGATGCCGCTGGAGGAGCGCGTCTACCGCCACCGCTGCGTCGAGGCCTGGTCCTTCGTCGCGCCCTGGACCGGCTTTCCGATGAAGGCGCTGGTGGAATTCGCCAAGCCCCTCGGCTCGGCGAAATACGTCCGCACCGAGACCTTCGCCAATTCCAAGATCGCGCCCGGCCAGAAGCAGTTCTGGTATCCCTGGCCCTATATCGAGGGCGTCACCATGGAGGAGGCGACGAACGAGCTGCCCTTCATGGTGACCGGCGTCTACGGCAAGCCGCTGCCGGCGCAGAACGGCGCGCCGCTCCGCATGGAGCTGCCGTGGAAGTACGGCTTCAAGTCGGCGAAGTCGATCGTCAAGTTCACCTTCACCGACAAGCGGCCGCGGTCGTTCTGGGAAGCGCTGCAGGACAGCGAGTACGGCTTCTGGGCCAACGTCAATCCCGAGGTGCCGCATCCGCGCTGGAGCCAGGCGAGCGAGCGCGTGCTCGGCACCGACGAGCGGGTGCCGACGCAGATCTGGAACGGCTACGGCGAAGAGGTCGCCGAGCTCTATTCCGGGATCAAGGGCGAGAAGCTCTTCATGTGAGGAGGCGCGCTGCATGGGCAGCTCGCGTCCTTCGACGCGCTCGCTCCGCTCGCTTGCTCAGGATGAGGGCCGTTTGTGGATGGGATGAAGGAATCTCCTCATCCTGAGCAAGCGGGCCGGTGGCCTGCGCGTCGAAGGACGCACCGCCGCTGATCCAGCGCTAGCCCGGCCCGAGCTTCATCTGCGCCAGGGCCACGCGGCCCACGATCCCCTGCGGATTGGCCAGCGTCTCCATCAGCTCGAAGTGGTTGTAGTTCTCCGCGCGGGTGAGCTGCACGGGCTTGCCGGCCGCCTCGACGGCGGCGGCGAAGTCGCGGTTCTGGCGCTGGAACTCCGGCGTCTCGTTGCTGCCGTAGAAGACGGCGAGCGGCGTCTTGAGCTTGTCGAGATGGCGGATCGGGCTCAGCTGCTCCTCGGTGGCGTCGTTCAGCTTCACGTAGGAGCTCCGCGCCGAGAGCCGCACCGGCTTCAGGTCGTAGAGGCCGCTGATGCAGATCGCGCTCTTGATGACGTCGCCGGGCACGCCGTGGTCGTTCCAGTCGGTGGCGAGCGCCACGGCGCAGAGATGGCCGCCGGAGGAATGGCCGCAGGCGTGGATGCGGTCGCGGTCGCCGCCGAAGCGGACGGCGTTGCGATAGACCCAGGCGATGGCGCGCCGCACCTGCTCCACCATCGGCGCCAGGTTGCCGAAGGCGTTCTGCACCGGGACGAAATCGAGGACGACATAGACCGCGCCGGCGGCCACGAACATGTCGGCGGGAAAGGCATAGTCCTTGGCGGCGCCGCCACGCCAGGCGCCGCCATGGATGTAGATGTGGATCGGCGCCCGCGACCGCTTGGGGCGGAAGACGTCGAGCCGCTCGATCTCGGAGGGGCCGTAGGCGAGCCGCTCGGGTTGTCCCAGGCGCTGGCGCGTCAGCTCGCTGTTGGAGGCGTAGCGCCTCAGGATCTGCTCCTCGTTGGGCGCGTAGGCGACCTGGTCGTAGGCGGCGTCGAGCTCCGCCTGGTCGTAGTCCATGAAGACCAGCGGACCCTTGGCGCGGGGCGGCGCGGCCGGCTGCTGCTGCGCCAATGCCGGGGTCGCGGCGAGCGCGCCGGCGGCGCCCGCCAGTACCGCGCGGCGGTCGATGCCGCTCTCGGCGCTCATGCGGCGCGGAGGATGCGCTCGGCGGCGTCGGCGAAGACCTGGCAGCCGAGCACGATGTCCTCCTCGCGGGTGTCCTCGGCATAGTGGTGGCTGATGCCGGCGATGCTCGGCACGAACAGCATGCCGGCGCGGATGTGGCGCGCGAAGGTCTGCGCGTCGTGGCCGGCGGCGCTCGGCAAGCGCATGTGCAGCTTCGGCGCGCGCGCTTCCGCCGCCTGCTCGATCGCGTCCTGGAACCGGGTGTCCATCGCGTGCGGCAGTGTCTTCGACACCACCTCGAGCTCGACCTTGCAGGGACCCTGCTCGTTCATCTCGGCGATCATCTCATCGAGCGCCTTCTCCATGCGCTCGAGGATCGCCGGCTCGACGTCGCGGAACTGGAACAGCATCTCCGCCCGGCCGGGAATGACGCTGGGGGCGCCGGGATCGAGGCTGATCTTGCCGGTGGTCCAGACCGAGCGCGGTCCGGCGACCTCGGGAAAGCGCTTCTCGATCATCGCGCAGAGCCGCATCAGCGCCACGCCGGCGTCGCGGCGCACCGCCATCCGCGTGGTGCCGGCATGGTTCTGCTGGCCGAGGAAGGTGATCTGGTAGAGCTGGATGCCGACGATGCCGGTGACGATGCCGAGGCGGAGCTTGCCGTTGTCGAGGTAGTCGCCCTGCTCCACATGGGCCTCGAGGTAGCCGACATAGCGCTTGGGATCGAGATGCTCGCGCGCCTTGCCGGCAAGCCCGGCTTCGGCCAGCGCCTCGCGCAGCGGCCGGCCGTCGACGCGGTTGCGGGTCTTGTCGATGGTCTCCTCGCTCACCTCGCCGCAGAAGGAGCGGCTCCCGAGCAGCGAGAGGTAGTGGCCTTCCTCGTCGGCCCAGGCGCCGACATCGACGGCGAAATCGGCGATCCGCGCGAGCTCGACGCCGTACATCACGCCCATGGCGCCGTCGAGCCAGCCCGCATGGGGCTGCGTCTCCACATGGGAGCCCACCAGGAGGCGCGGGCCCGGGCGCTTGCTGCGGCCGATCACCGTGCCGATGCCGTCGATCACCGGATCGAGACCGGCTTCGGTCATGCGATGCATGAGCCAGTGCCGCGCCTCCATGTCGATCTTGGAATAGGTCGGCCGGTGGACGCCGGTCTTGTAGCGGCCGAACTCGGCGAGGGTCCGGAGATCGGACATCAGACGGGCGGCTTCAATGGTCGGCATCGCTCTCTCCCTGGGCTTTGCGCTCGCCGCCTTCGCGGGGCTGCGCGCAAACCTTAATGCGGCGCGCCGGCGAGGGCGAGGGGATGCGATTCCTGCCCAAAAGGGTGGTGCGGCGCGTGCTGCCGGCAATCGGAGCTCATGCCCCTGTTTTCTCTTCGAGTGGGCTCTATGTCTAAACCTCGTGGCGCCCTCTCGCTTGTCGTCAACAATGTACGCGGGTGCGCGGACCCGTCAGGGCGGGAGGGCGGAGCCGGGGCCTCATTCGGCGCGAGGGCGCATGCATATCCTGCTGGTCGATGACGACTCCGCGGTCCGCGATTCCGTAGCGATGGTGCTGCTCGATGCCGGCTTCACCGTGGAGCAGGCGGAGAACGGCATGGACGCGATGCGGCGCCTGGAGCGGCAGGTGCCCGATCTCGTCATCACTGACATCCTGATGCCGCAGAAGGAAGGCATCGAGT
>DATKPX010000023.1:0-20246 GCA_035523855.1 Allostellaceae bacterium | reverse complement strand
TCGCCTACTACACCCTGCTGCGCTCGATGGACGATCTCGGCCGCACCGCCGCCATCCTCGGCGCCGACATCCGCGCCACCAAGTTCAACGAGCCCGCCGCCATCATCAAGGACAGCATCATCGGCGAGGCGCCGACGCCTCGCTGCACCGACACGACCGGCAAGCTCGCGTGCTAGCCGCGTCGGCACCGGTCATTCCACCATGAGCGCTTCGCACGATCACGACGAGCCTTTCGCGGGCGGCGCGCCTCCGCTCGCGCCACCCGGCGGCAAGCGGCAAAACCGGCGCCAGCGACGGGCCGCCCTCGCCCTGGCGGCGCAGCCCGAGACACCGCCGCCGAGCGCCGCGACAGTCGAGGCCACCGCCGACGTCGCGGTCGCCGAGCTTCCCGAACAGCCGATGACCGAATCCGACCGCGCCGTGGAAGCGACCTCGCTCGCCACGGCGCTCACGGCCGCCGCGGCGCCGGCGCCGGTCGAGGTCCGCGCGCTGCCTCAGGTGCGCCGGTCGCAGCCGCTGCGCACCATCCGGCTCACCAGCGAGCAGGTAGACGGCACGCTCATGCAGCCGGCCGTCGCGAACGCGGCGCCGATGGTCAAGCCGGACATGCTGATGCTGATCATGCTGCTGGTGACGCTGGTGCTGGCGGGCACCGCCGGCAGCCTCTATTTCCGCCTCGGCGACACGCCCCTGCGCCAGCCGATGCCGGCAGCATCGACGCCGGCGGCCGAGCCGCCCCCGCCCGTTGTCGTCCCGCCCGCGGTTCCGCCGACGCCGGCGGAGGCACCGCGGAGCAATCCGCTCGAGGATTACCGCCAGGGGCTGCGCTACGCGCTCGGCAACGGCGTGCCGCAGGACTACGAGAAAGCCGCCAACCTGCTGCTCAAGGCGGCGCTGCGCGGCGTTCCCGACGCGCAATATAATCTCGGCGCGCTCTACGCCAGCGGCCTCGGCGTGCCGAAGGATCCCGTGCAGGCGGCGACCTGGTATCAGGCGGCGGCGCAGCAGAAGCATCCGCTCGCCGCTTTCAACCTCGCGCTCGCCTATGTGGACGGGACCGGCGTCGAGCAGAGCGACACCGAGGCCGCGCGCTGGTTCCGGCGCGCAGCCGAGCAGGGCGTCTCCAACGCGCAGTTCGATCTGGCGGCGCTCTATCTCACCGGCCGCGGCGTCGAGCGCTCGCCCACCGAGGCCTATGCCTGGTTCAGCGTGCTCTCGGCGAGCGGCGACAACGAGGCCCGCCAGCAGGTCGATCGTCTCGCCTCGGCGATGTCGCGCCAGGAGCTTGCCAGCGCGCGCGAGCGGGCCGCACGCCTCGCCGAGATCGTCAATCACCGATAGAGCGGCCGCGCGGCTCTAAAGCAGCCGCGCCGCCGCCACCCACCAGCGCGGTTGCGCCTTGCCGAGCGCCGCGGCGGTGACGCGCGCCGCGGCTTCCTCCGCGAAGAGCGCATAGCAGGTGGCGCCGCTGCCGCACATGCGGGTGATGAGCGCGCCCGCGCGGGAGCCGAGCGCCTCCAGCACCTCGGCGATCTCGGGCGCAATGCCGATCGCGGCGTCGGTAAGGTCGTTGCGTCGCGCCGCCAGCAGCCGCGCCAGCGCCGCCGCGTCGGCGGGGCGACTCTCGAAGCGCGCCGGCGCCGAGAAGGGACCGCGCCTTGCCTTGAAGACGGCGGGCGTCGCCACCGCGACGCCGGGATTGGCGAGCACCACCCAGGCAGCGGGCAGCGCGGGCGCCGGCGCCAGCTCCTCGCCGATGCCGCCGAGCCAGGCGGTTCTTCCCATGAGGCAGACCGGCACGTCGGCGCCGAGCGCCGTCGCGAGGCCGGCAAATCGCGGCGCGGCCAGATCGAGGCTCCAGAGCTCCGCCAGGGCCGAGAGCGTCGCCGCCGCATCGCTGGAGCCGCCGCCGATGCCGGAGGCGACCGGCAGGCTCTTGCGCAGCGTCAGCGCGACGGCCGGCGGCCGGCCGGCGCGCTCCGCCAGCGCCGTCGCGGCGCGCCAGACCAGGTTGCTCGCCGGATTCTCGTCGGCCAGCGCCGCCGCGAAGCTCCCCTCGACGGCGAGGCTCAGCGCCGGCGCCGGCTCGGCGACGAGCTCGTCGCCGATATCGGCGAAGGCGACCAGGCTGTCGAGAAGGTGATAGCCGTCCGGACGGCGGCCGGTGACGTGGAGATAGAGGTTGAGCTTGGCCGGCGCGGCGCGGCGAACCGCCATGAGCGACGGGCTCAGCCGCCGCGCGAGGTAATGCCGGGCGCCGCGCCGGGAGCGGCAAGCCCCTTGTCCAGCTTGGCGTCGATGATCTTCACCTGATCCGCCTCCGGCTGGAACTGCAGGGCGCGGCGCCACTGATAGCGCGCCTCGGCGGTGCGGCCGGTGCGCCAGTAGGCGTCGCCCAGGTGATCGTTGATGGTGGGATCCTCCGGCAGCAGCTCGATGGCGCGCTCGAGATACTGCGTCGCCTGCGGATAGCTGCCGAGCTGGTAATAGGCCCAGCCGAGGCTGTCGACGATGTAGCCGTCATTCGGCCTGAGCTGCACTGCGCGCTCGATCATCTTCAAGGCGCGATCGAGATTCTGCCGCTTCTCGATCCAGGAATATCCCAAGTAGTTGAGCACCAGCGGCTGCTCCGGCTGCAGCTCGAGCGCATGCTGGAAGTCGGCCTCGGCGCGCGGCCAGTTGCCGGAGCGCTCCAACGAGATGCCGCGGCTGTAGTAGAGGCTCCAGTACCGCGCCTCGCCCGGGTTGATGCGCGTCACCGCGCCGTTATAGGCCTCCACCGCCTCGGCGAAGCGGTTGCGCCCGCGCAGCATGTCGCCGAGCGCGATCAGCGGTTGCGGCGCGCTCGGACGCTCCGCCGCCATCGCCTTCAGCTCCGCCGTCGCCTCGTCGACGCGATCGAGCTCGTCCAGCACCTCCGCCGTGCGCAGCCGCGCGCTCCAGGCGAAGGGCGAAGCGGGATCGATGGCGCGATAGGTCGCCAGCGCCTCGCCCAGGCGCTGCTCGCTTTCGGCGATCTCGGCGGCGAGGAAGAGCGCCAGCGCATGCTTCGGCTTCAGCTCGAGGGCCATGCGCGCATAGAGCAACGCCAGGTCCTGGGTGTCGCGCTGGTTCAGCAGCGCGGCGATGTCGAACATCGCCTCCGCGAGCCCGTCCTGCACCGTCGTCACCGGCGGCGGCGGAACCTGGCCGCTGTCGACGCGCGCGAGGCTGTATTGGACGAGATCGCCGCTGTCGCGGTTCTCGCTGGCGAAACGCTCGTAGAGCGCTTTCGCCTCAGCCGTCCGCTGATGCCGCTCGAAGAAGCTGCCGGCCATGTCGACGGTGCGCCAGTTGAGATGCTCCGGCGATGCCAGCGTCTTCTTGTAGGCCTGGCTCGCGCCGTTGACGTCGCCGAGATAATCCTCGATGAGCGCGACGTGGAAGAGCTTCAGCTGATCGAAGCCGCGCATCTTGTCGAAGCGGTCGAGCGCCGCCAGCGCGCCCTTCTCGTCGTGCTGGCCGGCCTTGGTCCAGGCCACCACCAGCGGCGTCGAGAAGCGCAGCAGCCCGTCCTGGGGCAGATGATCGGCCGCCTGGGCGGCGCCGGCGGCATCGCCGGACTTCAGCTGCTCCACCAGCAGCACCAGCGCCGGCAGGCCGGCGCGCGGATCCGCCGACGCGATGCGCCGCGCCAGCTCGGAGGCGCGCTTGAAATCGCCCTCGCCCAGGCGCAGCAGGAACGCGCGCCGCATCAGCTCGAGATTGTTGGGGTCCTGCTGCAGCGAGCGCTCGAGATAGTCGGCGGCGGCGCCGTAGGCATGCTCACGCTGCGCCAGGCTGCCGGCGAGGTAGCTGCCATAGGCGCTCTCGGTGGAGATCGCCGGTGCGTCCGCGGTCGGCGGCGCGCTCCGCGCGGCGACGCCGGCGGTCGGCGCCGGCTGCTGCGCGCAGGCCGCCAGGGCCAAGGCGAGCGCGAGCGCCATGCCGCGCCCGATACCGCCGGAACCGATCGTCTCGAAATCGCTTGCCATCGCCCGCATCACCTGCCGCACCCGGCCCGAAAGCCTGCTGTTACGGGATAATATAGCGCCAGAACCGCCCGCCCTATCACATGTTCGGATAATTCGGGCCGCCGCCGCCCTCCGGGACCACCCAGTTAATATTCTGGGTCGGATCCTTGATGTCGCAGGTCTTGCAGTGGACGCAGTTCTGCGCGTTGATCTGCAGCCGCGGCGCGCCCTCGCTGCCTTCCTTGACGATCTCGTAGACGCCAGCCGGGCAATAGCGCTGCTCGGGTGAATCGTAAAGAGCGTAATTTACGGCTATCGCCTTCTGCGGATCCCGGAGCCGCAGATGGGCCGGCTGGTTCTCCTCGTGATTGGTATTGGAGATGAACACCGAGGAGAGCCGGTCGAAGCTCACCTTGCCGTCCGGCTTCGGATAGGCGATCGGCTTGCACTCGCTGGCCTTCTTCAAATGCAGGTGGTCGGCGGTGTTGCGGAAGGTCCAGGGTGCCCGGCCGCGCAATACATAGGTATCGAGTGCCGCATAGGCGAGGCCGGGGAACAGGCCCCAGCGGAAGCCCGGGCGGACGTTGCGCACGCGGTAGAGCTCGTCCCAGATCCAGCTCGCCTCGATCGCTGCACGGTAATCCGCGCTCGCGTCGCCGTGCAGGCGGCGGAACGCGATCTCCGCCGCCACCATGCCCGACTTCATCGCGGTATGGGTGCCTTTGATCTTGGGAACATTGAGGAACCCGGCGGCGCAGCCGATCACCATGCCGCCCGGGAAGGAGAGCGCCGGCACCGACTGGAACCCGCCCTCGTTGAGGGCGCGCGCCCCATAGGCGATGCGCCGGCCGCCCTCGAAGGTGGGGCGGATCACCGGGTGGGTCTTGAAGCGCTGCAGCTCCTCGAACGGGCTGAGGAACGGGTTCTCGTAATCAAGGCCGACCACGAAACCCACCGCGACCTGGCGGTTCTCCAGGTGATAGAGGAAAGATCCGCCATAGGTGCGCCGATCCATCGGCCAGCCGACCGTATGCACGACCAGGCCGGGATGATGCTGGTCCGCCGGCACCTCCCAGAGCTCCTTGACGCCGATGCCGTAGCTCTGCGGATCGGAGGATTTGCGCAGGCCGAAGCGCTCGTTGATCTCCTTGGTGAGGGAGCCGCGGCAGCCCTCGGCAAAGAGCGTCTCCTTGCCGCGCAGCTCGACCCCCGGCTGGTAGTTCTCGCTATGCTTGCCGTCCTTGCCGATGCCCATGGCGCCGGTGGCGACGCCGAGGACGCGGCCGTCGCCGTCATAGAGCACCTCGGCGGCGGCGAAGCCGGGATAGATCTCGACGCCGAGCCCCTCCGCCTCGCGGGCGAGCCAGCGGCAGAGATTGCCGAGGCTGATGATGTAGTTGCCGTGATTGTGCATCTGCGGCGGCGTCGGCAGCCGGAACGCCCGCTTCTCGGTCAGGAAGAGGAAGCGGTCCTCCTGCGCCGGCGTCACCAGCGGAGCGCCGCGCTCGCGCCAGTCCGGGATCAGTTCGTCGAGCGCGCGCGGCTCGATCACCGCACCGGAGAGGATGTGAGCGCCGACCTCGGAGCCCTTCTCGATCACGCACACGGAGATCTCGCCCTGACGCTCGGCGGCGAGCTGCTTCAATCGGATCGCGGTGGCGAGGCCGGACGGGCCCGCGCCCACGATCACGACGTCATACTCCATGGTGTCGCGTGTCATGGCCTCGGTGGTTCCATGCGGTTGCTGGGCGGTTGCTCGAGCGCCGCGGAGACCGGCGCCGTGGATCGCAGCGCACTATAGGGAGGCAGGTTTTGAAGGGCCAGAGCCGAGGTGCTAGGGTGCTGCCGCGATGAGCGCCGAGCCGCTGGCCGAGCTTCTTTCCTGGTACGTGGCCATGGGGGCCGACGAGGCGATCGGCGCCGAGCCGCTGGATCGCTTCGCGCCGCCCCCCGCCGCGCCGCCGCGGATGCCGATGGCGCCGCGTGCCGATGTCCCGTCGCCGGCCCCGGCTCCCGTCGCTCCCCTGGTGGCGCCCAGCGCCGCCGCCGCCAGCGCCCGCGAACTCGCCGCCGCCGCGCAGACCCTGGCAGAGCTCGAGGCGGCGGTCCGCGGCTTCGACGGCTGCGCCCTCAAGCGCACCGCCACCAACACGGTCTTCGCCGACGGCAGCCCCGAGGCCCCCCTGATGGTGATCGGCGAGGCACCTGGCGCCGACGAGGACCGCATCGGGCGGCCCTTCGTCGGCCGCGCCGGCCAACTCCTCGACCGCATGCTGGCGGCGATCGGCATCGACCGCAGCCAGGCCTACATCACCAACGTGCTGTTCTGGCGGCCGCCCGGCAACCGCAAGCCGACCCCCGACGAGGTCGCCGCCTGCCTGCCCTTCCTGTGGCGCCATATCGCGCTCAAACACCCGAAACTGGTGGTGATGGCCGGCGGCACCTCCGCCAGCACGCTGCTCGGCCGCGCCGAGGGGATCATGCGGCTGCGCGGGCGGTGGTTCGACCTGCCGGTCGCCGGCCTGGAGCGGCCGGTACCCGCTCTCGCGACCTTCCACCCCTCCTTTCTCCTGCGGGCACCGGCCCGAAAGGGGGACGCCTGGCATGATTTACTAAGTCTTAAATCGAGGCTTGACAGCCCTACGGGCAGTTGAGGGCGGCTGACCCGAAAGTAACGGCCGGAGGCCCCAGTCGATCCCGCCGAGGCCAGACTAAAGCCACAGAGCTCGCCCAAGCATCCCCGGGCGGGAAAACTTATCCACACAATGATTAACGCGGGTATCGTTGTAAATCAGAGGCCTCGATAGTTAAGGCCAGAGTCCCGCTGTAAATCGTCACGGCTTTGTCGGCCATTTCAGCTTGCCGGCCCTCCCCCGATCGTTTAAGGGGGATTTATGATTCGTTACGAATTGGTAACCCCGCGCCCGGTGACTTGGGGAAAGATTCATCTCTACGGTCTCCTGGGCGCCTCCATGCTGGCGAGCCTCGCCGCCCCCGAGGCTGCCTCGGGCGCCGAGGTGGTGCGGACGGCCGCGCTGCCGCCCTCGACGCAGAACGTGCGCGAGGCCGACCTGCCGACCGTGCTCGCCTATGAGGATGTCCGGCGCTATCGCCGCATCTTCGAGCTGCAGGAGGCCGGCAACTGGGGTGCCTCCGACCTCGAGATCGGCCAGATCAACGACCGCGTCCTGATGGGCGAGGTGCTGGCGCAGCGTTACCTGCACAAGGGCTATCACACGACCTACAGCGAACTCGCCGAGTGGATGGCGAACTACGCCGATCAGCCGCAGGCGCGGAACATCTATCCGCTGGCCGTGAAGCGGCACGCCGGCAGCGCGCCGGCTCCGGCGAAGCCGGTCTTCGGCCAGGCGCCGATCCGCTCGGGCAGCGACGACGATTTCGACACGCCGACCGCCTCGGCGGGCGCCCGCAGCGCCGCCGAGCTGGAACGCACCTATCGGTTGAAGGACGCCATCCGCCGTCTAGCGCAGGTTAACCCGGCCAAGGCCGAGGCGATCCTGGCGGGCTCGGAGGCGAAGCAGCTGCTGGACAGCGGCGACATGGACGAGGTCCGCGGCATCATCGCCGAAGGTTACCTCTCCGCCGGCGACGCTCAGCGCGCGCTCGAGCTCTCCGCCACCGGCAGCAGCGCCGCGCGGCCCTCCGCCGAATGGGAAGCCGGCCTCGCCGACTGGCGCCTGAAGCAGTATGGGGACGCCCGCGCGCATTTCGAGGCGGCGGCCAAGTCGCCCGGCGCCGGCCCCATGCTGGCCTCGGCGGCGGCCTTCTGGTCGGCGCGGACGGCGCTGCGCAACCGGCACCCCGAGCTGGTGAACTACTGGCTCGGCGTCGCCGCCCAGCATCCGCACACCTTCTATGGGCTGCTCGCGCGCCGGACGCTCGGCGTCGACACCTATTTCAACTTCGACAACGGCGCCTTCACCGATGCCGACGCCCGCGCGATCATGAGCACGCCCGGCGGCCGTCGCGCCCTGGCGCTGATCCAGATCGGCGACATCGCCCGCGCCGAGATCGAGCTCAGGGGCCTGGCGGCCCGCGGCGACGCCAACCTCCGCCTCTCGGTCGCCTCGCTGGCGGACCGCGCCAACCTGCCGGCGCTCAGCTTCCAGATCGCCGCCGCGCTCTCCAGCTCCAGCAAGCGCGACCACGACCGGGCGCTCTTCCCGGTGCCGCAATGGACGCCGCAGGGCGGCTTCACCGTCGATCGCGCGCTGCTCTTTGCACTGATGCGTCAGGAGTCGCAGTTCCTGCCGGAAGCGAAAAGCCAGGCCGGCGCCGTCGGGCTGATGCAGCTGATGCCGGCGACGGCGCATTCGCTCGCCCAGCGCGTCGGCATGTCGAGCCACGGCAAGCCCGATCTCACCGATCCCGAGGTGAGCCTCACCCTTGCGCAGCTCTATATCGACGAGCTCACCAGCACCACCGGCATCGGCAAGAGCCTGCTGCTGATCGCCGCCGCCTACAACAGCGGCCCGGCGCCGATCCAGCGCTGGCTCGCCAGCGCCGACGTGCGCCAGGATCCGCTGCTGTTCGTCGAGAGCATCCCCTCGCGCGAAACCCGCAGCTTCACCCGCCAGGTGATGGCGAATTTCTGGATCTACCGGCAGCGCTTGGGACAACCCACCCCCGATCTCGACGCGCTTGCTGCCGGTCGCTGGCCGACCTATACCGCTTTCGACGCTCCGAGCGGACAAGGTAGCCGGTATGCCGCGAATTGATGAGACGCGCCCCTTCCTTCCCGTCAACATCGCCGTCCTGACCGTCTCCGACACGCGGACGGAAGCCGACGACAAATCCGGCGCGACACTGGTCGAGCTCGCCGGCAAGGCCGGCCACCGCGTGGTCGCACGCAAGATCGTGCGGGACGAGCAGGCGGCAATCGCGGCGCAGCTCAAGGCCTGGATCGCCGATCCCGCCATCGACGTGGTGATCTCCACCGGCGGCACCGGCGTCACCGGCCGAGACGTGACGCCGGAGGCATTCCAGTCGGTCTACGAGAAGGAGATCGCCGGTTTCGGCGAGCTCTTCCGCTGGCTCAGCTACCAGAAAGTCGGCACCTCGACGATCCAGAGCCGCGCCACCGGCGGCGTCGCCGGCGGGACATATCTCTTCGCGCTGCCGGGCTCGCCCGGCGCCTGCCGCGACGGCTGGGAGATCCTGGAGCCGCAGCTCGACAACCGCCACCGGCCCTGCAACCTCGTCGAGCTCATGCCGCGCCTCCTGGAGCATCTGCAGAAGCCCGCGAGCGGCGGCTGACGCGAGCGCGAAAGCGCGCGTAAGCGCGACCCTCGTCGATATCTTCCAGCGTTTCCAGGAGCGCAATCCGGAATCCGCGCGGCAGCGACGCACGGGTGTCGGCGAGCGCATGCGGGCTCGACCAGCGCACGCCCTCGAAGAGACCGGCGGGAACACGCGGACTGCGCCGCAAGCCCACCAGCCAGTAGCCGCCATCCGCGGCCGGACCGAACACCGCGTCGCTGCCGCCGAGGCCATCAAAGGCCGATGCCACGTGACCAGGCGCGATGGCGGGGATATCCGAGCCGATGATCACCACCGGCCCCGGCGGCAGCACATGGAACATGCGGCCCATGCGCTGGCCGAGGTCGCCCTGCCCCTGATCGAGGCGCGGCAGCCGCGCCCACGGCCGCGCGCCGAGCGCCGAGCGCGGCGTCACCGCGAGCCAGAGACGCCAGCGCCGGTCGCGGCCGAGCCGGCGCACCAGCCGAGTGCTGGTCTCGCGATAGAACCGCAGCGCGGCGAGTGGGCCGATATCAACGGCGAGCCGCGATTTCACCTGCCCGAGCCGCGCCGCCTTCAGGAAAATGACGAGGTGGTGCGTCGGTATCATCCGTAGAGCCGCGCGATGAAGCGCGGCGGCGCGCCTGCGAAGTAGAGCGAGAGGCAAAGGAGATTGCGCAGCATTCGCGGTGCGTAGCCACGGCGATAGCGGGCGGCGGAGGTGAGCGCCCCGGCGGCGAGCGGCACCAGCCGCAACCGGCCGATCCGCCGCGCCAGGGCTACATCCTCCATCAGCACCAGCGGCGGAAAGCCGCCGAGCTCGCGATAGAAATCCCGTGACAGCAGGAGCCCCTGATCGCCGTAAGGAAGCCCGAGCGCCCGTGAGCGCCAGGCGACGATCCGCTCGAGCCGGCGCGCCTCGGCGGCGGTATCGTCGAGGCGATAGGCGAAATATCCTGCGCGCCGAAGATTGCCGGGATCCGCTATAAAGCGCTCGGCAACGCCGCGCCAGGACGCGTCGAGGCGCGTATCGGCATGCAGGAAGAGCAGCCACGCGCCCGTCGTCGCATCGGCGCCGGCGGCAAGCTGCGCGCCGCGGCCCCGCGGCCCCTGTACCACCGTCGCGCCGGCCGCCGCCGCGATGGCCGCCGTCGCATCTGTCGAGCCGCTGTCGGCGACGATGATCTCCCGCAGCAGATCTCGCGCCGGCGCGAGTGACGCCAGCGCCGCGGGCAGGACACCGGCAGCGTTGAGCGTCGGAATCACCACCGACAGCGAGGGAGAGGTGCTCATTGCGCGATCCCCGGTTTCGCCGCAAATTTACGCCGCCGCGCACGGCGCCGCCAATCAGTCGCAACCCCCCGGGATCGAGCCAGTTGACCGTATCGGATTCCCTCCTCGACCTGCTGCGCGCGCTGCCGGCGACCGCGGACCTCAAGCCGGGCGAGGTCGTCGCGATGACCGCGAAGGGCGTTAACCACGACCACTACCGGCTCGCACGCCATCGCATGGTGCTGCGGGTGCCGCGGTCGGTGCCGTGGATACCCGACGCGGCGGCGCAGCTCGCCGGCGAGGCGGCGGCGTTCCTGCGCGCCGAGCCTGCGGGCGTGACGCCGCGGCTGATCGCGGCGCTTCCTGCCGCACCGGCACTGCCGCGCGGCGCCCTGCTGGTGGAGGAGATCGCCGGCCGACCGCCGCGCCTGCCGGTGGATCTCCCCGCGCTCGCCCAGGCGCTGGCACGAATCCACGCCCTGCCGCTGCCGGCGCCAGAGCAGCGCGCGCCCCTTCCCGACCACGAGAACGCAGGCCCGGTCGCGGCGACGCTCGCCTTCATCCGGCAGCAGTGTAAATTCCTGGCGCGCATCGACATCGCCGCCGCCACTCGCGCGGCGCTCGCCGATGAGCTTGCCTGGGCCGAGCGCTATACCGCCGGAACGCCGGCCGCATCGCAGCCGCTGGCACTGGTCGGCACCGACACGCATCCCGGCAATTTCATCATCCGCGCCGATGGCAGCGCCGTGCTGGTCGATCTCGAGCGCGTCTGTTACGGGTCGCCGGCCATCGATCTCGCCCATGCCAGCCTCTACACCTCCACCACCTGGGACGTCGAGGTGCAGGCAGAGCTCTCACGCACCGATGTCGAGGGCTTTTATCGCCGCTATCGCGCTGCCACCGGCGACGCGCAGGCGGCGGCGCTGCGGCCTTGGCTGCTGCCGGCGCGCCGCCTCACCTGGCTGCGCACCATGATGTGGGCAGCGCGCTGGCGCGCGCTCTCCGAGCGCGACGCGCTCGCGGTAGAGCCCGCGCTCCGCCAGCACATCGACGGCCGGCTCGTGGATTTCTTCCGGCCGGAGATCGTCGCGCGCGTGCGCGCGGAATGGCTCGGCGGAGAACCGCTCGGGCTGTGACAGGCGTCACAGTTGCGCTTAGGATCCGGTGGCTAACTGGATGGAACTGACGCGGGGGCGTCCCGACGACTCAACGATCGGGCGCCGTCAGCAGCCACGGCGTTGCGGAGGGGGACCGCATGACATCGCTCACCATGGCCGAGGTGCTGCTCGCAGAGGCGGAGCAGATCCATGACCGGCCGGGACACCAGCCGGATCTCCAGACTGTGCGGCGTCTCAAGGCCGAGCTCGCCGAGAAGCGGATCGAGCCGGACAGCCCGGCGGAATACGACCAGATCGGCAAGGTCTACGAGGAGCTGCAGCGCCACAATGCGATGGCGCTCTGCCTCTCCGGCGGCGGCATCCGCAGCGCGACCTTCGGGCTCGGCGTGCTGGAGGCGCTGGCGGGGCACGATCTGCTGGGCGAGTTCCAGTATCTCTCGACCGTTTCCGGCGGCGGCTATATCGGCTCCTGGCTCTCGGCCTGGATCCAGCGCGACGGGCGCGAGGAAGTCTTCAAGCAGCTGAAGGCGACGCGCCAGCAGATCGAGCGGCGGCCGGGACAGCCGATCCTGATTCCCGATCGCGAGCCCGACCCGCTGCACGCCCTCCGCGTCGACAGCAACTATCTGACGCCGCGGCTCGGCCTGCTCTCCGCCGACACCTGGACCGGCGGCGCGCTCTATCTGCGCAATCTCCTGATGAACTGGGCCGTCATCGGCAGCTTCATCCTGGCGGGCGTGCTGCTGCCGCGCATCGCGGCCGCCCTCCTCGGCGCGACGACGGCGCCGGGCATCGGCTTGGCGCTCATCGCGATCGCGGCGCTGCTGCTGGTCGCCGCGCTTGCCGTCGCGATCGCGAACCGCCCGACCTGGGGGCGCCAGAACATCGGCCAGACGCCGTTCCTGCGCCGGGATCTGGCGCCGATCTTCATGGCGTCCCTCGCCTGGGTGTTCGCGCTTCACACCGGCATCGTCGATCCCGACTATCCGCCGATCCTCTGCCCCTACATCGGTCCCACCGCGAACTTCTTCGCGCTCTTCGGCCTCGCCGGTGCCGTGCTGGCGGCGCTCGCCTGGGTGATCGGCGCGGCGCCCTGGCGTGCGCCCGCTTCCCTCGAGGGCTGGCGGTACCGCGTCGGCGATGGCCTGGCGACGATGGTCGCCGGTGCGATCTTCGGCCTCGTCCTCGCCGGCGGCACGCTGCTCTACGCCGCCGCCACCTATCGCTTCGGATATTTCGCCGGCATCGGCGCGCTCATCCTCGGCCCGCTCTGGATCCTGCAGGCGCAGGTGATCGCGGAAGCCTTCCTGGTGGGCTTGCGTAGCGCGGCGGAGCTTGGCACCGACGATCGCGAATGGCTCGGCCGCTCGGCCGGCTGGTATGCCGCCGCCGGCATCGGCTGGGCGCTGCTCTCCGCCGTGGTGCTGGTAGCGCCGGCGGCGGTCGCCTGGCTGCAGGATTACTACCTGCCGCAGCTTCTGGCCTCGCTCGGCGGTGTCTCCGGCATCGTCACCGCGGGGCTCGGCAAGAGCCCGGTCACCAAGTTCAAGTCGGCGGCGGCGACGCTGCCGGCCAACGTCATTCTCGCCATCGCGGCACCGATCTTCGCAGTGGTGCTGGTGATCGGGCTGTCGGCACTCGCCGCCCTCATCCTCTACGGTCGCCCCAACGCGATGGACCTGCAGACGGCGCTCGCAGGATCGTGGGGATGGGCGATCTTCTGGTGCGTGCTCTTCGCCATCGTCGGCGCGATCACCTCCTACTTTGTCAACGTGAACCGCTTCTCCCTGCACTCGGTCTATCGCAACCGGCTGATCCGCGCCTATCTCGGCGCCTCGAACCCGACCCATCTGCAGAGCGACCCGCCACCGACACTGAGCCTCTTCACCGAGTTCGACCGCAACGACAACCTCCACTTGTCGAAGCTCTGGCCGGATGCGCCGCCGGACCATCGCGCCTTCCTGCACGTGCTCGGCATGACCCTCAACGTGGTCTCGACGCGCAATCTCGCCTGGCAGGAGCGCAAGGCCGAGCCCTTCACCGCCACCGCGCTCCACTGCGGCAGCGACCGCGTGGGGTTCCGCGCCACCGCCGACTATGCGGAGGATCTCTCGCTCGGCACGGCGATGGCGATCTCCGGAGCGGCGGCAAGCCCCAGCATGGGCTACCACTCCTCGCCCGCGCTCGCCTTCCTGCTGACGCTCTTCAACGTGCGGCTCGGCTGGTGGCTCGGCAATCCGGCCAACGAGGACACCTATCGGCGCGAGGCGCCGAAGCTCGGCGCCTGGTGGCTCGCTCAGGAGATGCTCGGCCTCACCACCGACGACAAGCCCTACGTCTATCTCTCCGACGGCGGGCACTTCGAGAATCTCGGCCTCTATGAGATGGTGCGCCGGCGCTGCCGCTACATCGTCCTCAGCGATGCCGGCTGCGATCCCGACTACGATTTCGAGGATCTCGGCAACGCCGTCCGCAAGATCCGCATCGATCTCGGCATCGAGATCGAGTTCCCGACCCTGAACCTGCTGAAGAAACGCGGCGAGGCGCAGCCGGAGAGCCCCTATATCGCGATCGGCGTGGTGCGCTATCCGGAGATCGATCCCGCCAGCGGCCGCAATTATCTCGGCTCCATTCTTTATGTGAAGCCGGGCCTGCATCAGATCGAGCCCGCCGACGTGCGCAGCTACGCGGCGGGCGCACTCGCCTTCCCGCATGAGAGCACTTCGGACCAGTGGTTCAGCGAATCCCAGTTCGAGAGCTACCGCGCTCTCGGCCGGCACATCATGACATCGGCGATCGATGATCCACGGGTCCTGCAGCGACCGGCGCCGCACACCGTGCCGGTCATCATCGAGGCGCTGCGGAGCTGACGAGACCGTTCTTGATTTGTTCCGGACGCCGGCTTATTCTTCCGCCATGGATTCAGTCCCGTCGCAGCCAAGGAAGGGCCGCGGCGCCGTCGGCAATCTGACCGGGCGCTTCGAGGCCGAGGTGCGCGTCGCCGTCGACGACGGCTGGGGCAGCGCCGACGAGGAGCCGCTGCCGCTCGACACCACCTATACGAAGGACACCGCGCGCACGATCATCGCGCGGAACGACAGCCCCGACATCCCCTTCGACCGGTCGATCAACCCCTATCGCGGCTGCGAGCACGGTTGCATCTACTGTTTCGCGCGGCCGACCCACGCCTATCTGGGATTGTCGCCCGGCCTCGATTTCGAGAGCCGCATCTTCGTCAAGGAGGAGGCGCCGGCGCTGCTCAGGGCCGAGCTCTCGAAGCCTGGCTATGCCTGCGACACCATGGCGATGGGCAGCAACACCGATCCCTACCAACCGGTCGAGCGCAAGCTGCAGCTCACGCGGCGGATCCTCGAGGTGCTGCGGGAGTTCCGCCACCCCGTCGGCATCGTGACCAAATCGGCGCTGGTGACGCGGGACATCGATATCCTCGCGGAGATGGCGCGCGATCAGCTCGCCACCGTCGCGGTCTCCGTCACCACCCTCGACCGCGCGCTGGCGCGCAAGATGGAGCCGCGGGCGGCAACGCCGGAGCGCCGCCTGGAAGCGATCACCGCGCTGGCGGCGGCGGGCATTCCGACCGCGGTGATGAGCTCGCCGATGATCCCCGCCCTCAACGACATGGAGATGGAGCGCATCCTGGAGGCGGCGGCGGAGCGCGGCGCCACCGGTGCCGGCTATACGCTCCTGCGCGTGCCGCTGGAGATCAAGGGCCTGGTCGAGGAGTGGCTCGAGACCCACGCGCCCGGCAAGGCCAAGCACGTGATGTCCCTCCTCAAGGACACCCATGGCGGCAAGCCCTACATGTCCCAGTGGGGCACCCGCATGCGCGGCACCGGCCCCTACGCCGAGATGCTGCGCGCCCGCTTCGAGCGCGCCTGCAAGCGCCTCAAGCTCAACGAGCGCCGCGGCGTCTGGCGCCTCGATGCCAGCAAGTTCCGCCGACCGCCCCAGCCCGGAGACCAGCTGAACCTGCTCTGATCGGTGGCGGCGGGCTCATTACGGCACGGCAGAATCAGCTCGCATCCTTCGACGCGCTTCGCTTGTTCAGGATGAGGAAGATGGAGGACGGCATAAAGAAAACCTCCTCATCCTGAACAGGCGACCGCAGGCGCGTCGAAGGACGCATAGCGTCTCCCCGGAGCTCTCGAGCGTGGATACCCGCCGGCTCGCATGATAGTTTCGCAGCACCATGGGCCTCGCGAACGCCGCGCTCAACTCATTCCTTCTGGTCTATGCGGCGCTGTTTCCGATCGTCAATCCGCTGAGCGGCGCGCCGGTGTTCCTGATGATGACGCGACACCTCTCGCCCGCTGTCAGGCACAAGCTCGCCGCCGGCGTGGCGCTCAACGGCTTCGTGCTGCTGCTGGGCTCGCTGCTGGTGGGATCGCATCTGCTGGAGTTCTTCGGCATCACCCTGCCGGTGGTGCGCGTCGCCGGCGGGCTCGTCGTCTCGGTGATGGGGTGGCAGCTTTTGAACCAGCGCGGCGATCCCACCGCCGAGGAGCGCCAATCCGCGGCGCCGCCGCCTCAGCACGAGCCGCCGCCCGATCCCTTCTATCCCCTGACCATGCCGCTCACGGTCGGGCCGGGATCAATGACGGTGGCGATCACCCTCGGCAGCCAGCGGCCCCAGGCGGCGGAGAGCCTGGGCGACCTCGCGGTGATCGGCAGCGGCGCCCTCACCGGCCTCGCCGCCATCGCGGTCACCATCTATGTCTGCTACCGCTTCGCCGACAACATCGAGGCGATCCTCGGGCGGGCCGGCACCAACGTGCTGGTGCGGCTTTCCGCCTTCATCCTGCTCTGCATCGGCATCGAGATCATCTGGGCCGGCGTCAGCTCCCTCGCTGCCACCCTCAAGCCTTAGTCGCGGACCATCTCAGCGACGGGGTGCCGGCGCACCGGCCGCGCGTCGTAAGGCCGCCAGCCGCCCTCGGCCTGCGCCAAGCGGTCCGCCACGATCAGCAGCACTTCTGGATTGCTCGGCAGCGTGCTGTGGTTACCGCGCACCTCGATGTTCTCGCGCTGCGGCCCCGGCATTTCGAGGCAGCTCTGCCAGGCGACGATGCCGTCGTCGCGGGTATAGAGTGCGCTCACGGGAATGCCGTCCGGTGGCGGCCGGTTCACCGCGGCGAGATCGGCACCGAGCGCCTGGCGGTGGAAGCGCGCCAGCAGGCGGAAGAAAACATCGAGACTGGTGGCGGTCGGCAGCTTCGCGGGGCTTCCCAGCATCACCACCTGGCGCACCTCGGCGGGAAACCTCTTCGCCAGCTCGCGCGCCAGCACGCCGCCGAGGCTGTGCCCGACCAGGCTCACCTTGCGGCCATGCCGGCGATGGATCTCGCGCAGGCGACGCTCGATTGCCGCCAGCGCCCGGTCGGTCGGTCCCCAGTTGACGCCCTGGCCCCAGCCATAGACGGCATAGCCGAGGCGGCTCAGGAACAGCCGTAGATGCCGCGTGCGCTGATCGTTGGTGAGGAAGCCCGGCAGCACGAAGACCGGATGGCCGTCGCCGCGCGGCGCGCTCTGCAGCGCCGGCAGCCGCGCCAGCGGCGGCCGCGGGGTCAGCACCGCGCGGAACTCGCCGAGCAGGCGCCGCTTCGAGGGCGGCGTCACCCGCCCGTCCCGATCGAGAAACGGCAGCTCCGTCATGGCGCGATCTCCAGCATCTCTTCTCGCCGGCAATGATGACGAATTGAGGGCTGATCCCCGCGCTGCCGCCGGACTGATGGTCGCATTTGCGGGCACAAGAAGGATTCCCTTTCCTGCTTCTCTTTCGACTCGTCTAAGCTCGCGCAATGCCGGACTTCGCGCTCGAATCGGACATCGACGGAATCGTCTGCGGCATCGATGAGGTCGGCCGCGGGCCGCTCGCCGGTCCGGTGGTCGCCGCGGCCGTCATCCTCGACCGCCGCAGGCTGCCGCGAAAGCTCAGGCGGAACCTCGATGATTCGAAGAAGCTGACGCCGGAGGCACGTGACGAATTCGCGACCCTGCTGCGCCAGTGCGCGATGATCGGGCTCGGCGCGGCGAGCGTCACCGAGCTCGACCGCATCAACATCCTGCAGGCGAGCTTCCTCGCCATGCGCCGCGCCCTCGCCGCGCTGCCGGTGGCGCCGACGGCAGCTCTGGTGGACGGCAACTGCGACCCCAGCCTCACCTGTCCCGCGCATACGGTGGTCGGCGGCGACGGGCTCTCGCTCTCGATCGCCGCCGCCTCGGTGGTGGCGAAAGTCGCCCGCGACCGCCTCATGCGGCGCCTCGCCGGGCGCTACGACGGTTACGGCTGGACCACCAATGTGGGCTATGCGACGGCCGAGCATCGGGCAGCTATTGTACGTCTCGGGCTCACGCCCCACCACCGATTGTCGTTCCGCGCCGAGCCCGACCTCTTCGAGTTCGCCGCGAGCGAATCCCTCTAGGATATTGAATCCACAAACTTATTGACGAGTCGAGTCGGCTGACTCAGAGTGCGCGCTTCCGAGTCGAGGGGGTGCGCCCATGGGGGAGCTGGTCTCGTTCCGCGACAACAGCGTCATCAGCGGCGACTGCATCGAGGTGATGCGTCGGCTGCCGGAAGCCTCCGTCGATCTCGTCTTCGCCGACCCGCCCTACAACCTCCAGCTCAACGGCGAGCTGCTCAGGCCCAACAACAGCAAGGTCGACGGCGTCGACGATGCCTGGGACAAGTTCGCCGATTTCGCCGAGTACGACCGCTTCACCCGCGACTGGCTCGCCGCCGCGCGGCGGCTGCTGAAGCCGGACGGCGCGCTCTGGGTGATCGGGAGCTACCACAACATCTATCGGGTGGGCACGATTCTGCAGGACCTCGGCTACTGGATGCTGAACGACGTGGTCTGGCGCAAGACCAACCCGATGCCGAACTTCCGCGGCCGGCGCTTCACCAACGCGCACGAGACGCTGCTCTGGTGCGCCCGCGCGCAGGATTCCCGCTACACCTTCAACTACGAGAGCATGAAGGCGCTCAACGACGATCTGCAGATGCGGAGCGACTGGCTATTCCCGCTCTGCAATGGCGCCGAGCGGCTCAAGAACGAGGACGGCAAGAAGGCGCATCCGACCCAGAAGCCGGAGGCGCTGCTGCACCGGGTGATCATGGCCTCCAGCAAGCCTGGCGATCTCGTGCTCGATCCCTTTTTCGGCACCGGCACGTCAGGCGCGGTCGCCAAGCGGCTCGGCCGCCGCTTCATCGGCATCGAGCGCGACCCCGACTACGCGAAGCTCGCCCGCGAGCGCATCCGCGCGGTGACGGCGGGCGACGCCGAGACCGTCAGCACGCCGCAGAAACGCGAAGAGCCGCGCATTCCCTTCGGCACGCTGGTGGAGCGCGGCCTTTTGAAGCCCGGCGAGGTGCTGTTCGACCAGAGCCGGCGCTGGACCGCCAAGGTGCGCGCCGACGGCACGCTGATCTCCGCCGCGGCGCGCGGCTCGATCCATCAGGTGGGCGCCCAGGTGCAGGGCGCGCCCGCCTGCAACGGCTGGGCCTTCTGGTACGTCGAGCGCAAGGGCGCGCCGGTGCTGATCGACTATTTCCGCCAGCAGGTGCGCTCGGAGCTGAGCGGCAGCGCTTAGATCAAGCTAGCGCCGGCTGCGCCGCGCCACGCCGAGGGCGTGGCTCACCACCTTCTTCATCACCGTCGGCAGCGCCTGCTCCGAGAGGCGGTCGAGCGGCACCCAGAATCCCTCGCCCTTGGCCTTGGCGCTCGCCTCGCCAGTAAGCACCGCGAGCTCGAGATGGAAATGCGTGAAGGTGTGCCGGACCGTGCCAGGGATCCGGACCCAGCTCGCGCGCACCGGTGCCGCCTGCTTCACGTCGATCTCGCTGCTTCTGCCCTCGCGCCATTGCGTCGAGGGAACCTCGATCATGCCGCCCAGGAGACCGCTGTCCGGCCGGCGGCGCAGCAGCACCGAGCCGTCGGGGCGCACCACCCAGAAGGCAGTGCCGCGCCGGGTCGGCTTCGCTGCCTTCTCACGCCGGCGCGGCAGCTCCTCGGCGCGGCCCAGCGCGCGGGCGCGACAGGCAACCTGCCAGGGGCAGAGGATGCATTTCGGCGACCGTGGCGTGCAGATGGTGGCGCCCAGGTCCATCGCCGCCTGGGCGAAGTCACCGGCACGCTGTTCCGGCACCAGTGTCTCGACCAGCGCGCGGATCTCCGGCTTCACCGCCGGCAGCGGCGTCTCGAGCGCGGCGAGCCGCGCGATGACGCGCTCCACATTGCCGTCGACCGCGGCCGCCTTGCGATCGAAGGCGATGGCGGCGATGGCGCCCGCGGTATAGGCGCCGATTCCCGGCAGCGCGCGCAAGCCCTCCTCGGTATCGGGAAAGTGACCGCCATGCTCGCTCACGATCGCGCGCGCGCAGGCATGCAGGTTGCGCGCGCGGGCGTAGTATCCGAGCCCCTGCCAGGCGTGCAGCACCTCGTCGAGCGCAGCCGCCGCCAGCGCCGCGACATTGGGCCACCGCATGCGAAACGCATCGAAATAGGGTCTTACGGCCGCGACAGTCGTTTGCTGCAGCATGATCTCGGACAGCCAGACGAGATAGGGATCGGCGATCTCGCCC
>DATKPX010000022.1:0-14880 GCA_035523855.1 Allostellaceae bacterium | reverse complement strand
GCGGTCGAATTCGATCAGCGTCTCCAGCAGCGCCGGCATCTCTTTCAGCTTCACCATGTTGGGGCCGTCGGAGGGCGCGTGGTCGGGATCCTGATGCGTCTCCATGAAGACGGCGGCGACACCGACGGCCACCGCGGCGCGCGCCAGCACCGGCACGAACTCGCGCTGGCCGCCGGTCGAGGTGCCCTTGCCGCCGGGCTGCTGCACCGAATGGGTCGCGTCGAAGACCACGGGAAATCCCGTCTCCGCCAGGATCGGCAGCGCGCGCATGTCGTTGACGAGGGTGTTGTACCCAAAACTGACGCCGCGCTCGCAGAGCAAGATATTCCAATTGCCGGCTTCGGCCACCTTGCGCGCCACGTTCTTCATGTCCCAGGGCGCCAGGAACTGACCCTTCTTGATGTTGATGGCGCGGCCGGTCTTCGCCGCCGCCACCAGCAGGTCGGTCTGCCGGCAGAGGAAGGCGGGGATCTGCAGGACGTCCACCGCCTCGGCGACCGGCGCGCACTGGTCGGGCTCATGCACGTCGGTGAGGACGGGACAGCCGTAGGTCTCGCGCACCTCCGCCAGGATCGGCAGGCTCGCCTCCAGGCCAAGGCCGCGCGCGCCCTCCAGCGAGGTGCGGTTCGCCTTGTCGAAGGAGGTCTTGTAGATGAGGCCGATGCCGAGGCGCCCGGTGAGCTCCACCAGGGCGTGGCTCATCTCCAGGGCATGGGCGCGGCTTTCGAGGGCGCAGGGGCCGGCGATCAGCGCCAGGGGCTTGTCGTTGCCAACGGCGATGTTGCCGATCGCGACGGTGCGGGGGGCGGTCATGGGCGACTGCTTACAGGGAAGCCGCGCCATCGGCCAGTGGAGAGTGCAGGACCGCCTGCAACCCGCTGGAGTCATGGGGCACGGGGATGTGACGGGAGGGGCGTGTTGGCGCTGCCGCGAAACTTGCTAGGATCGTCGGGATGAGTTCCGTCGGAGCCGCGGCGCGGCCGCAGCCGAAAATCCTGCTGCGCCCCTGGCGCGACTACAGCGGCCGTATCTCGCCGCTGAAGGCGTCGGTATTCGCGGCGCTATTCCTGCCCGGCCTCTGGGTCGCCGGCGGGCTGCTGCTGCGTCACGGCGACTTCGCGGCGCGGCCGCTGATGGAGGCGATCCACGAGATCGGCCTCTGGACCATCCGCCTGATCTTCATCACCCTGGCGGTGACGCCGGCGCGGCAGATCCTGCAATGGCCGCGCCTCGTGCTGGTGCGTCGCATGCTCGGCGTCGGCGCCTTCGCCTACGCCTTCACCCATCTCACGCTCTACACGGTCGACCAGAAGCTGGACCTCGCGAAAGTCGCCAGCGAGATCGTGCTCCGGATCTATCTCACCATCGGATTCTCGGCGGTGCTGCTGCTGGCGGCGCTGGCGGCGACCTCCACCGACGGGATGATCCGCCGGATGGGGCCGCGCTGGCAGCAGTTGCATCGCCTCGTCTATCTCATCGGCGTGCTGGCGGCGATCCACTACTTCATGCAGTCGAAGCTCGACATCTGGGAGCCCACAGTCATGGGCGGCGCCTTCCTCTGGCTGATGGGCTATCGCCTGCTCGCCTGGCCGCAGAAGAACCGCGTGCCGGCGTGGCAGCTGGGGCTGCTCGCGGTCGCCGTCGGCCTCCTCACCGCGCTCGGCGAATCGCTCTACTTCTGGGCGGTGAACGGCATCGACCCGCTGCGCGTGCTGCCGGCGAACCTCTCGCTGATGGCCGGGCTCAGGCCCTCCTGGGTGGTGCTGGCGATGGGGCTCGGCGTCGCCCTGCTGGGCGGCGGGCGGAGCTACTGGAAGCAGCGGGCGAAGCTCCGGCCGCGCTACGCCTGAGCGCCTCAGCTGGTCGCCGCAGGGCCGAACTGGGTCGAGAAATCGCCGACGAAGGTGAAGGGGCCGGTATGGGTGAGCTTGCTCTGCACATCGACCCAGAGCTCGCCGCCGAGCGCCTCCCAGCGGCGACAGAAGGCGAAATCCTCCGAGAGGTAGACGCCGGTCGCGGTGTCGATCATGCAGTCGAAGAGGGCGAAGCGATTGGGGCTGCTGCGCAGCGGGTCGCCGGGCGTATTGACCAGCTGGAACTTGAGCTCCGGATGCGCGGCGCAGAGCTTCTCCAGCGCACCGCGGCGGATCATCAGGAAGCCGGTGCCGGCGTAGCGCACCTTGGCGAAGCCGTCGCGCGCGGTGATCATGGCGGGGTTCTCGAACTCGAACACGTATCCGAGCGACGCCTGCGCCGGCTGCGGATGATTGGCGGCGATGACGTCGCGCATGCGGTGCCAGTCGACCTGCTTGGTCGGATAGGCGGCGGCGGTCATCTCGGCGTCGAAGTCCATCAGCCGGAACGCCTGCTCCGGCTCGAAGCCGATATCGGCGTCGACGAACAGCATGTGGCTCGCCGTCGGCCGATCGAGAAAATGCGCCACCAGATCGGCGCGCGCCCGCGTGATGAGCGCGTCGCCGCCCAGCAGCAGCCACTCGAAATCGATGCCGCGCGCCCGGCACGCCGCCTGCAGCTTCAGCAGCGAATTCGCGTAGGTGGTGGTGACCAACCCGCCATAGCAGGGGGTGGCGACCAGGAGATGGGGGCGAGCGGCCATGACGACCTCGTTAACGGGTGCCGACAGGGTCACTTGTGCGCGGTATCGGCGCCGATTTCAATCTGTCATGAGCGCGACTCGCCGAAGTCGGCCAAGGAGATAGGCCGGATCTCACGGCGGCGTGAAATTTCTGCCCGGCATGGTGACATGCGTCACATCCGCAGCGCCGCCCCGGCATTAACTCTACCGCCGCAAGCAAACCACGGCTTGCCAGGAGGTAGACATGGCGCGCTTCGGTGTCGAGCCCAGCTTGGAAGAGGTTTTCTCCGATCCGATGATCCACGTGCTGATGAAGCGGGATCACGTGAACGCCGACCACCTGCGCGGCTTCCTGCAGGACATGCGCAGCAAGCTTGGCACCCGCGCCACCCCGCACGCGCTCCGCGCCGCCGCCCACCAGTGGATGTCGGTCGCCCGCCGCCACGGGCAGGCCGTCTAGGACCGGATCGACAGTCCTAGACCAGCCGCGACTGGTCCCGCGCGGCACGGATGAAATCCGTGAACAGCGGATGCGGCTCGAAAGGCTTCGACTTCAGCTCCGGATGGTACTGCACCCCGACGAACCACGGGTGATCGGGGATCTCGACGATCTCCGGCAGCTCGCCGTCCGGTGACATGCCGGAGAAGCGCAGACCCACCGCCTCGAGGCGGTCCTTGTAATTGATGTTGACCTCGTAGCGGTGGCGGTGCCGCTCGCTGATATGGGTGGCGCCGCCATAGATCTCGGAGACGCGGCTCCCCGGCGCCAGCATCGCCTCGTAGGCACCCAATCGCATCGTGCCGCCCATGTCGCCGTTGGCCTGGCGCTTCTCCAGCGTGTTGCCGCGCATCCACTCCGTCATCAGGCCGATCACCGGATCCTGGCACGGCCCGAACTCGGTCGAGCCGGCGCCCGGCAGATCGGCGAGATTGCGCGCCGCCTCGATGACCGCCATCTGCATGCCGAAGCAGATGCCGAAATAGGGCACCGCCCGCTCGCGGGCGAAGCGCGCCGCCTGGATCTTGCCCTCGGCGCCGCGCTCGCCGAAACCGCCGGGAACCAGGATGCCGTGCACGCCCTCGAGGTGCTGAACGCTGTCCTCGCGCTCGAAGATCTCGCTGTCGATCCAGTCGAGATTGACCCGCATGTTGTTGGCGATGCCGCCATGGGTCAGCGCTTCCGCCAGCGACTTGTAGCTGTCCTTGAGATGCGTGTACTTGCCGACGATGGCGATGTTGACCTCGCCCTCGGGCTTGCGGATGCGCGAGACGATGGTCTCCCACTGCGCAAGGTTTGGCGGCGGTGCCTTGATGCCGAAATGCTCGCACACCTCGCGGTCGAAGCCCTCGACGTGATAGGCGTTCGGCACCTCGTAGATGGTGTCGACATCGAGCGCCGGGATGACCCGGGATTCGCGGAGATTGCAGAAGAGCGCGATCTTCTTGCGGGCACCCTCCGGGATCGGCCGGTCGCAGCGGCAGAGCAGGATGTCCGGCTGAATGCCGAGGCCGAGGAGCTCCTTCACCGAGTGCTGCGTCGGCTTGGTCTTGAGCTCGCCCGCCGAAGGGATCCACGGCACCAAGGTCAGATGCACATAGAGCACGCGCTCGCGGCCGAGCTCGTTGCCCATCTGGCGGATCGCTTCCAGGAACGGCAGGCTTTCGATATCGCCGACGGTGCCGCCGATCTCGCAAAGGACAAAATCCTCGCCGGCGAGATCGGCCTGGATGAATTCCTTGATGGCGTCGGTGACGTGCGGGATCACCTGCACGGTGGCACCGAGATACTCGCCGCGGCGCTCGCGGGCGATGACCGAGGAATAGATGCGGCCGGTGGTGACGCTGTCGCTGCGTCGCGTCGCGACACCGGTGTAGCGCTCGTAGTGGCCAAGATCGAGATCGGTCTCCGCCCCGTCATCGGTGACGTAGACCTCGCCGTGCTGGTAGGGACTCATCGTCCCGGGATCGACGTTGAGATAAGGGTCGAACTTGCGCAACCGCACGCGGAAACCACGCGCTTGCAGCAGGGCTCCGAGCGCCGCCGCCGACAATCCCTTCCCCAAAGAGGAAACCACGCCGCCGGTAATGAAGATGAACCGCGTCATGGGCCTTCAGCTTACAGGAAGCCACGGCACGCGTACATGGTTTGCTCCATGCGCATAGAGCGCCCCTCCCCCGCAGGAACGCCAATGGCGGATTTCCGCGCCCTTGCGCCCGGCCGACATCCGGAGACCGAGTGCCGCCGGGCCGGCGCATCGGAACCAAGCGCACGCGACTCCGAGATGGCGTCAGACGCGACCCCTTCCGGCATCTCGGCGGAGGCGATGGCTACTTCGCCGCCGGTGCGCTGGGCTCAGCGGGAGCCGCCGGCGCGGCGGGCGGCGTTTCCGTGGGCGCCGGGATTGCCGGCACCGGTGCGGCGGGACCGGAGTTGAGCGGCCCCTCCATCAGCGAGCCGGTACTTCCCCGATGGGTCGCGAGCAGCACGAGCGCCACGCTGGTGGCGAAGAACAGCGCCGCCAGGATCGCCGTCGTCCGCGTCAGCAGATTGGCCGTCGAGCGGCCGGTCATGAATCCCGACATGCCACCGCCGCCCATGCCGAGCGCGCCGCCCTCGCTCTTCTGCAGCAGCACGCTGCCGACGAGGGCGATAGCAATCAGCAAGTGAATCACAAGAAGGACGGTCTGCATGGGATCTGGGGATTGGGGGTCGGGGATCCAGGGAGGAGAGGTTTAATCGCTCCGCCCCGCCCTGTCATCTCACTTCTGTCAGGCCCCTTCTGTCAGGGGCAATGCTGTGCAATCGCCCAAAAATCCGCGGCGTTAAGGCTGGCGCCCCCAACCAGGGCGCCGTCAACATTGGCCACCCCCAGCAGCTCCAGGGCATTTGCCGGCTTTACCGAGCCGCCGTAGAGAATGCGCGTGCTGGCGCCGCCCTTCACCCGCTCCTTAACGATCTTCCGGATACGGGCGTGGACCGCTGCCACGTCGTCGGTCGTCGGCGTGCGGCCGGTGCCGATCGCCCACACCGGCTCATAGGCGATGGCGATCTGCTCCTCCTTGAGCCCCTCGGGCAGCGACCCCTCGAGCTGCCGGCTCACCACCTCCAGGGCCTCGCCGGCATCGCGCTCGGCCAAGGTCTCACCGATGCAGAGGATGGGAACGAGATGAGCCCGCCGCGCCGCCGTCGCCTTGGCGCGCACCTGCTCGTCTGTCTCGCCGTGATTCGTCCGCCGCTCGGAATGGCCGACGATGACATAAGCGCATCCGGCATCCTTCAGCATCGCCGCCGAAATATCGCCGGTGTGGGCGCCGCTCGGCTCGCCATGACAGTCCTGGCCACCGAGAGCGATGCCGCTCCCCCGCAGCGTCTCCCCGACCGCCGCCAGAAGGGTCGCCGGCGGGCAGACCGCGAGTTCGCATTCCGGCGGATCGCCGGCCGCCGCCCGCAGCACCAAGGCGCGGGCGAGCGCCAGCCCATCCGCCTTGAGCCCGTTCATCTTCCAGTTGCCGGCGACCAGCTTCCGCATGGGACTGCCTCTACCACAGGCCGAGCACCGCCCGATAGAGCCCACGCGCCGGGCGGCTGGCCCGACCACATCGCTGGTCACGACCAGCCCGGGAGCCCCGGCTCGGCTCCTGTGCCGTCCCCCTTTCTTCGGTTGCGGGGGTAGTGACCCCTCACTATCATCCGCCCGCCCCGGGGCTGGCGGTCTGCTTTCAGTGTTCGGCTCTCAATGCCGCGCGCGTCGGACCGCGGAACCGACACCGGCCCATCGCGAAAGCGCCATCTCCATGCTTCAGCTTATTCGATCGAAAGCCGCTTCCCTCGTCGTCAAGATCCTGTTCGCGCTGCTGATCGTGACCTTCGGCATCTGGGGCATCGGCGACGTGCTGCTGAAGACCACCACCGATACGACGGTGGCGACCGTCGGCGGCAGCAAGATCAGCGCGCAGCAGCTCGACCAGGAAGTCCGTGCGGAGATCACGCGGCTGCGCGGCGTGTTCGGCGGCAATTTCGACGTCGAGCAGGCCAAGCAGCTCGGCATCGTCGATCAGCAGCTGGACGCCCTCGTCAACGATACGCTGATCAACCTCGAGGTCGACCGGCTGAAGCTCGCCGTCGGCAACCAGGGCGTGCGCGACTACATCACCGCCAACCAGATGTTCAAGAACCCCGCCGGGCAGTTCGACCCCGGGCGCTATCAGGCGATCCTGGCGCAGAACCGGCTGACGCCGCAGCAGTACGAGGCGCGCGTCCACGCCGATCTCGTGCGCAGCGCGCTCGTCGATGCGGTGGGTGCCGGCGGCGTCGCGCCGAAGCCGCTCGTCGATGCGCTCTACCGCATCCGGGCGGAGAAGCGGGTCGCCGACACCGTGCTCATCCCCTTCTCCTCGGTGACCGACGTGGGCGAGCCGACCGAGGCGGAGCTCGCGGACTTCCACGACAAGCACCAGGATCAGTTCCGCGCGCCGGAGCTCCGCAGCTTCACTGTCGGGTACCTCACGCTCGATGACCTGGCCAAGACCATCAAGCCCACGCCGGAGGAGGTCAGCGCCGAGTACCAGAAGCGGATCGAGGAGTTCAAGACGCCTGAGCGCCGGCATCTCGAGCAGATCCTGGTCTCCGACCAAGCGGTGGCGGACCAGGCGGAGGCAGCACTCAAGGGCGGGCGCAGCTTCGCAACCGTAGCCAAGGACGTGGCGAAGCTGCCGACTGGCCCGATCGATCTCGGCACCATCGCCCAGAGCGATTTGCCAGAGGAGGTCGGTGGTACCGCCTTCAATCTGCCGCAGGACGGCATCAGCGATCCCATCAAGAGCCCGTTCGGCTGGCACATCGTCCATGTCCTCTCGATCGAGCCGCCGAAGACCGAGGCCTTCGATTCCGTCAAGGTACAGATCGCCAGCCAGCTCGCCCGTGACCAGGCCGAGGATCAGATGAGCCGCCTCAGCAACAAGGTGGACGATGCGCTGGCGGGCGGCGCCGATCTGCAGAAGGTCGCGAGCGACCTTGGCCTCACCCTCGTCAAGGTCACCGGCACCGATCAGGCCGGTCACGCGGTCGACGGCAAGCCCGTCATCATTCCGCAGCCGTCGAGCGATATTCTCGCCACTGCCTTCAGCACCGATCAGGGCCAGACCAGCGGCGTCACCGACACCCAGGATGGCGGCCTCTACGTCGTCCATGTCGACCAGGTGACGCCGACCGCCGTGCGCCCGCTCACCGAGGTGCGCGACCAGGTTCTCAAGGCCTGGCAGCAGGAGAAGCGCGTCGAGGCGGTCGCCAAGCGGGCGAAGGAGATCCTCGACGCGGTCAATGGGGGCGTCGCGCTCAAGGATGTGGCGGCGCAGCAGAAGCTCAGCATCGCCACCACGCCGCAGCTCCAGCATGCCGGCCAGGACGGCGGGCTGCCGCAGGCGCTGGTGGCGAAGATCTTCGATCTGAAGCCGCGCCAGGCCGCCAGCGGCGAGGCGGCGGATGGCGTCTACGTGGCGCAGCTCACCGACGTCATCGCCGCGGATCCTGCCACCAGTCAGCCGCAAGTGCAGCAGCTGCAGCGCCAGCTCAACGGCGCCATGCAAGCCGATCTCCTGACGGAGTTCGAGCGGGGCCTGCGCCAGCGCTTCCCAGTCTCGATCAATCAGGCCAAAGTCGACAGCGCGTTCTAGGCAGCCCCATGCAAGCACTTCCCGCTTTCGAGGACTTCTCCGCCGCTCATGCGCTTCGGAAGCCGGTGCTGGTCTGGACGACGCTGGTCGCAGATCTCGAGACGCCGGTCTCGGCGATGCTGAAGCTCGCCGATGGACGGCCGAACAGCTTCCTGCTGGAATCCGTCGAAGGCGGCGCGCTCCGCGGGCGCTATTCCATCATCGGCCTCAAACCCGACCTGATCTGGCGCTGCCACAAGACCAAAGCAGAAGTGAACCGCCGCGCCCGCTTCGATCCCGACGCCTTCGAGCCCGAGGCGATGGATCCCCTCGCCTCGCTCAAGGCGCTGATCGCCGAGTGCCGCGTCGAGACGCCGGCGCCACTGCCGCCGATGGCCTGCGGGCTCTTCGGCTACATGGGCTACAACATGGTCGGGCTGATTGAGCGCCTGCCCGACAAGAACCAGGACACGCTGCAGATCCCGGATGGCATGTTCCTCCGCCCGACGGTGGTATGCATCTTCGACAGCCTCGAGGATCGCGTGACGCTGGTGACGCCGGTCTGGCCCGATCGCGAGGTGAGCGCCCGCGCCGCCTATGATCTCGCCCGCGAGCGCCTCGCCGAAGTGCTCGCCGATTTCGACCGCAACCTGCCCTACCGCCGCGAGACACCCGACGCGGTCGCCGAGCTGCCGGTGCCCAAGGGCAACATGTCGCGCGATGAGTTCATGAAGATGGTCGAAGCGGCGAAGGAATACATCCTCGCCGGCGAGATCTTCCAAGTGGTGCCGTCGATCCGTTTTGCCTTGCCGTTCCGCCTACCGCCCTTCGCGCTCTACCGCGCGCTCCGGCGGCTGAATCCTTCGCCGTTCCTGTTCTTCCTCGACTACGGCAACTTCGCGGTGGTGGGATCGAGCCCGGAGATCCTGGTGCGCGCCCGCGACGGCACAATCACCATCCGTCCGCTCGCCGGCACGCGACGCCGCGGCCGCGACGCCGAGGAGGACAAGAAGCTCGCCGAGGAGCTGCTCGCCGACCCCAAGGAACGCGCCGAGCATCTGATGCTGGTGGACCTCGCGCGGAACGATGTGGGCCGGGTCGCCCGCATCGGGACCGTCAAGGTCACCGAGCAGTTCACCATCGAGCGCTACAGCCACGTCATGCACATCTGCTCGCACGTGGAGGGAAAGCTCGATCCGCGCTACTCCGCCCTCGACGCGCTGGCGGCGGGCTTCCCTGCCGGCACCCTCTCCGGTGCACCCAAAGTGCGCGCGATGGAGATCATCGACGAGCTGGAGAGCGAGCGGCGCAATCTCTACGGCGGCGCCGCCGGTTATTTCGCCGGCGACGGCAGCATGGATACCTGCATCGTGCTGCGCACGGCGATCGTGAAGGACGGCAAAGTGATCATCCAGGCCGGCGTCGGCGTGGTCGCCGACAGCAACCCCGCCGCAGAGTACCAGGAGGCGCTCGACAAGGCGCGTGCCCTGGTGCGCGCCGCCGAGGAAGCCGTTCGCTTCGCGAAGGGTTAGGCGACGCCCCTGAACTCGAAGCCGGCAGTCTCGACCGCGGCTCTTATCTCGGCGTCGGCGGGCGCGCCTGCCACCTCCACGAGACCCGTGGCGAGATCGATCGTCACCTCGACACCCGGCTGGCGGCGCTCGATCGCCTTGGTGACGGCACGCACGCAACCGCCGCAGGTCATGCCGGTAACGCGGTAGGTCCTGCTCATCCTGTCACACCTTTATCCCTGACGATGGCGCTGACCGGCACCAGGACGAAGCCGCGTCCAGGCGCTTCATCCAGCCACTTCTGCAGCACATCCAGGGTCTGATCGTGCGGGTGGCCGATCGCGACGGCGCTGCCGTTGCGCTTGGCGACGCGCTCCAGCTCCGCGAACTGCGCGGCAATCGCCGCCGTCGAGACGTCGTTGTCGAGAAACACGTCGCGGCCGGCATGCGGCACACCGAGCTCGCGCGCTAGATCGATGCCGGTGGTGCTGCCGATGGTGCGGGAGTCCAGGAACAGCAGGCCGCGCCGTCGCAGCTCCTCCATCACCGGCCGCATGCTGGCGCTGTCGGCGGTGAACTTGCTGCCCATGTGGTTGTTGATCCCGACATAGCCATCGAAACGTCCGAAATCCCAGCGGAGACGCTGCAGCACCTCGTCGGGGCTCAAGCCGACGTCGAGCTCATTGGGGCTTGCATCCACCAGCTTGCCCATCGGCTCCATCGGCACATGCAGCAGCAGCTCGTGGCCGGCGCGGTGCGCCGCCTCGGTCTGGCGCGGCAGGTCGCTCGCGTAGGCAAGGAACGAAAGAGTTAACGGTCCCGGCAGCGAAATCGCGCGCTCGGTGCGGCGGCGGTCGAGGCCGAGATCGTCGATGACGATGGCGATGCGCGGCCGCGCGTCCTTGGGCGGCGCCGGTATCGCGTAGCGGATCCAGGCTGCCGGCGGTGACGGCGGATCAGGCTTCGCGGGCCGCGCCAGCACCTCGGCCGTCGGTGCAGCGACCACGGCGGTCTGCGGCGGCGGCGATGGCGCCTCGACGGAGGCGGGCTTCGCCGGGACCGGCGGCAGCGCCACCGAGGCCACGCTCGGCAGTGGGTCGCGCCTGAGTTCTACCGTCGACGTCGCGAGCGTCGTTCGACCGATGGTCCCGCCGAGCCAGATTGCTGCGGCGATCAGCGCCACGATGGCCGTGGCGGTGAGCACGATCGTCCCCGTCCGCCGGGTCGGCGGCGGACGCACTTCGGGTGCCGCGACGGCTCGGTCGCGCCGGTGCAGAAGTGCGTAAAAATCGTGGAGCTTTTGATCCATGCGATCGTCGGCCAGAGGCAGTCTATCTATTCGATTCTCTCATGCGCAAGCTCGTCGAGAATCGGGCAGTCGGGGCGACGGTCGCCGTGACACTGCTCGATGAGATGCTGCAGCGTGCGGCGCATCTCCGTGAGCTTCGTCAGCCGCTCGTCGATGCGGCGCATCTGCGATTCCGCCAGCCGGCGTACGTCGGCGCTGGCGCGCTGGCGATCGTGCCAGAGCGCCATCAGCTCTTTCACCTCCTTGAGGGAGAATCCGAGCCGGCGCGCCCGCTCGATGAAGCGGAGCGTCAGAATGTCGCGCTCGCCATATAGTCGGTAATTGCCGGTGGAGCGCTCCGCCGGCTCGACGAGGCCGATGCTCTCATAGTAGCGGATCGTCTTCGCCGGCAACCCGGTCGCCTCCGATACGGCACCGATGTTCATCGCGTCTCTCCCCGGCTGGTGACAATGCGCCGCAACAGCAAAGAATTGGTGACCACGCTCACGCTGGAAAAGGCCATCGCCGCCCCCGCCAGCGCGGGATTGAGCCAGCCAAAGGCGGCCAGCGGAATCCCGATCACGTTGTAGAAGAAGGCCCAGAACAGGTTCTGCCGGATCTTGGCGATCGTCGCCCGCGCAAGCCGCAGCACGTCGGCGACCAGTGCGGGGTCACTGCGCATCAGCGTGACGCCGGCGGTCGCCATGGCAACATCAGTCCCTTCCGCCATGGCGATACCGAGATCGGCGGCAGCGAGCGCCGGCGCATCATTGATGCCGTCGCCGACCATCGCGACTACTTTCCCTGCGTGGCGCAGCCGCTCCACCTCCGCCGCTTTGTCGGCCGGCAGCACGCCCGCGCGGACCTCAGCGATGCCGGCTTCACCGGCGACCGTGCGGGCCGGCCCCTCGGCGTCGCCGGTAAGAAGCACCGGCTCGATGCCAAGGGATCGGATGCGTGCCACGGCGGCGGCGGCGCTCGGCCGTACGGTATCGCCGACCAGCAGCGCGCCTAGGGGTTGCGACGTCATACCGACCTCGCCGACGAACATCGTGCTGAGTCCGGGCGCCGCCTGCTTGACGAGAGCGGCGAACGGGGCGGTCTCGATGCCGGCATCGGTCAGGAATTGCAGCGTGCCGACGCGCAGTACACGGCCAGCAATGCTTGCCTCGATGCCGCGACCCGGCATGGCGCGGAAGGACTGGAGCGGCGCCAGCGGAAGCCGGCGCTCGCGGGCCGCCTCGACGACAGCTCGAGCGAGCGGGTGCTCGCTCCCCTGCTGCGCGGCGGCGGTCAGCGCCAGCAGCAACGCCTTGTCACCGGCCAGCGGCAGCACCGAGACCAGCTTGGGCTTGCCCAGGGTGAGCGTGCCGGTCTTGTCGAAGATGACGGCGGTCACCGCGCGCGCCCGCTCGAGCGCTGCGATGTCGCGCACGAGGATGCCGCGCCGCGCCGCCGCGCCGGTCGCGACGATGATTGCGGTCGGCGTAGCGAGACCGAGCGCACAGGGGCAGGCGATCACCAGCACCGAGACGGCGTCGATGATGGCAGTCTCCGCGCTGGCGCCGGTGATCAGCCATCCCGCCAGCGTCAGTACCGCGACGCCGAGTACCGCCGGCAGGAAAACCGCGCTCACGCGGTCCACCAGGCGCTGCACCGGCGCCTTCGAGGCTTGCGCCCGCTCGACCAGCCGGACGATGCGGGCGAGCGTGGTGTCGGAGCCGACGGCATCGGCGCGCAGCCGCAACCGGCCCTCGCCGTTAAGCGCACCGCCGATCAGGCGGTCGCCGCGCGTCTTCGGCACCGGCCGGCTCTCGCCGGTAACCAGGGATTCGTCCGCTTCGCTCTCGCCCTCTATCACCGTGCCGTCGACGGCGATGCGCTCACCCGGCCGCACAACGACGATGTCGCCGCGTCGCACCTCGGCCACCGGCAGCTCGATCTCGCCGCCGTCGCGCTCGATCCGCGCGGCCTCCGGCCGGAGCGCCATCAGCGAGCGCAGCGCGGCCGTCGTGCTGCGCCGCGCTCGTGCTTCCAGGAAACGGCCGAGCAGCACCAGGGTGATGACCGTCGCCGCGGCCTCGAAATAGAGATCTGCATGGGCGCCGTGACGCAGCAGCTCGAAGAGGCTGAGCGCATAGGCCGCCGTGGTGCCGAGCACGACCAGCAGGTCCATGTTGATGACGCCGTGACGGAGCGCCTTGGAGCCGTTTCGATAGAAGCCGGCGCCGGCACCGAACTGCACCGGCGTCGCCAGCGCGAGCTGCAGCCAGCCCGCCAGCATGAAGTCGCCGCCGAACGGCGATGCCAGCATCGGCAACAGCAGCGGCACCGTCAGGACCGCGCTCGCGGCGAAGACGAGCGCCTCGCGCCACGCGCGGGCGCCGCTGCCGTCCGCGACCGGCGCCGTCGCCGATTTCGCCTGCGCCTCGTAGCCAGCAGCCTCCACCGCCTCGATCAGGTGCGGGAGGTCGAGCGCAGTGCCGGTGACCCGCGCCTCCTCGGTGGCGAGGCTGACGGAGGCCTCGCTGACGCCCGGCACGCGGGCGAGCGCCTTCTCCACCCGGCTCACGCAGGCGGCGCAGGTCATGCCCTCGATCGTCAGGGTGAGGGTGTCAGCCGTCTCCAACTTCGGCGCGGGAGCTTCCAGGGCGACCATGGGCAAACCTTACAGTATACTGGCAGGTCTGCATATAAGGTTTCCCCTTGCTGGAAGGTCAAGGGGACCGCCGCACCGCGGTAACCGGGGGCCCGATGCCGGCGTTGTTTTCCCCTGCCTCTCCGACCTGTTATAAAACCGGCTCGGTTCACCCGCCCGGGACGCCTGGCATGTTCCTGCTTATCGATAACTACGACAGCTTCACCTACAACCTCTGGCACTACCTGGGAGAGCTGGGTGCCGAGGTGGCGGTGTGGCGCAACGATGCGCTGAGCGCGGAGCAGGCGCTGGCGCTGAAGCCGCAGGGCATCATCATCTCGCCGGGCCCGAGCGACCCCGACCATGCGGGGATCTGCCTCGACCTCGTGCGCAGCGCCCACGGCACGCCGATCCTCGGCGTCTGCCTCGGCCACCAGGCGATCGGCCAGGCCTTCGGCGGCCGGATCGCGCGCGCGCCGGTCCCCATGCACGGCAAGCTCAGCAAGATCCGCCACGACGGCACGGGCGTGTTCCAGGGCCTCAATCGCGGCCCGCAGATCACCGCCACCCGCTACCACTCGCTGGTGGTGGACCGCGCGAGCCTGCCGAAATGCTTCCACGTCAATGCCGAGACCGAGGACGGCCTCATCATGGGCATGATGCATCGGGATCTCCCCTATCACGGGGTGCAGTTCCATCCCGAGAGCATCGCCTCGGAGGCGGGCCACGCGCTCCTCGCCAACTTCCTGAAGCTGGCCCAGCGCGCGCCGATCGCGGCCTGAGCGGAGCGGCATGACGATCGACACCAGCGACTTCAAGGCGCTCATCGCCAAGGTCGCCCAGGGTCAGCGCCTCGGCGAGGATGACGCCGCCGCCGCTTTCGACGCCATGATGTCGGGAAACGCCACGCCCTCGCAGATGGGAGGCTTCCTGCTGGCGCTGCGCGTGCGCGGCGAGACCGTGGAGGAGATCACCGGCGCCGCCCGCACCATGCGGGCCAAGGCGCTCACCATCGACGCGCCGGCGGGCGCCATCGACACCTGCGGCACCGGCGGCGACGGCTCCCAGAGCTTCAACATCTCGACCGCCACCGCCCTGGTGGTGGCGGGCGCCGGCGTGCCGGTGGCGAAGCACGGCAACCGCAACCTCTCCTCGAAATCGGGCTCGGCCGACGTGCTGGGCGCCCTCGGCGTCA
>DATKPX010000021.1:0-6057 GCA_035523855.1 Allostellaceae bacterium | reverse complement strand
CCTGAAGCCGCGCATCACGCTCCGCGACGGGCAGAACCGCGTGCTCACCCTCGCGAACGGGCTGGAGGCGCGCTACTTCATGTCGGTGGACGCAATCCTCTCGGTGGAGAACGGCGCCGAGGTGAAGGCGGGCGACGTGCTTGCGCGTATCCCGCGTGAATCGTCCAAGACCCGCGACATCACCGGCGGTCTGCCGCGCGTCGCCGAGCTGTTCGAGGCGCGCAAGCCCAAGGACTTCGCCATCATCAGCGAGACCGACGGCCGCGTCGAGTTCGGCAAGGACTACAAGACCAAGCGGCGCATCGTCGTGACGCCGCCGGCGGAGAGCGAGAAGCAGCCGGTCGAGTACCTGATCCCCAAGGGCAAGCACATCAGCGTGCAGGAGGGTGATTACGTGCTGAAGGGCGACCTGCTGATGGACGGCAACCCGGTGCCGCACGACATCCTGCGCGTGCTCGGCGTCGAGGCGCTCGCATCCTATCTCATCAACGAGATCCAGGAGGTCTATCGCCTCCAGGGCGTGCGCATCAACGACAAGCACATCGAGGTGATCGTCCGCCAGATGCTGCAGAAGGTCGAGATCGAGGAGGCCGGCGACAGCACCTTCCTGGTGGGCGAGCAGATCGACCGCACCGAGTTCGAGGAGGAGAACGCGAAGGTGGAGCGCGAGAACGGCAAGCCCGCGATCGCGCATCCCGTCCTGCAGGGCATCACCAAGGCGAGCCTGCAGACCAACTCGTTCATCTCCGCGGCCTCGTTCCAGGAGACGACGCGCGTCCTCACCGAGGCCGCGGTGTCGGGTCGGGTCGACGTGCTCTCCGGCCTCAAGGAGAACGTCATCGTCGGCCGGCTCATCCCCGCCGGCACCGGCAGCGTGATGGCGCGGTGGCGCCAGCTCGCCGCCGAGCGCGATCGCGAGATCGCGGCGATCGCGGCGGCCGAGAGCTCGGCCGCTCCCGCCCTCGAGGCGGACCAGAAGATCGCCTGATCTCCGGTTCTCCGAGCCCAGCGTTCGCAGGCCAGCCTTCGGGCTGGCCTGCGGCGTTTGGGGAAGATGTCGCGGCGACAAGAAACCGCTCCCGCCGGACCTAGGGCGGGCGCTAGGGTGGTGCATGCTTTCAGTGACGAGGCCACGTCCATGAGCGCACGAGCCGCAGCCAAAGCCATCTTTTCGCTCGCTGAGGCGCGCGCCGCGCCGATCCCGGCGGGCCGGGCCTCGGCCGAGCTGATGCGTCATGGCAGTCTCGAGGTGCGCTACTACGCGCCGCGCGGCGGTGACCGGCAGACGCCGCACAGCCGGGACGAGGTTTATGTGGTGGCCCATGGAAAGGGCCAGTTCTTCCTCGACGGCACGCGCACGCCGTTCGGACCCGGTGATCTCATCTTCGTGCCCGCCGGTGCCGAGCACCGCTTCGAGGATTTCGGCGACGATCTCGATGTGTGGGTGGTGTTCTACGGGCCCGAGGGTGGCGAGGCCGCGGCATGACCGGGCCTGGCAACGGCAGCAGCGGCGTCGGCGCGGCGCCGCTCACCGAGGACGGCCGCCTGCTCCATCGCGCCGGCCGGCTCGACGATGCGGAGCGGCTCTATCGCCAGGCGCTGGCGCTCGAGCCGGAGCATGCGGAGGCGCATCACCTGCTGGCGGTGCTGGCGGGCCAGCGCGGCAATATCCCGGGCGCGATCGCGGGATTCCGCCGCGCCATCGAGCTCGCCGGGCCGAGCCCGGAGCGCTGCTATAACCTTGCCGAGGCGCACCGCCTGGCCGGCGATTTCCAGTCGGCGCTCGCCGCCTATAACCAGGCGCTCGCCATCGATCCGGATTACGTCGATGCCTATCGCGACTGCGCCGATGCCGCCAGGGAGAGCGCCGCCGCCGCGCGGCGCGGTGGCAATGCCGCCGCGGCGGAGCGCCTCGACGGGCTTGCCGCCCACTACCTCATCGGCCTCGGCCACGCCCATGCGCGCGCCGACCGGCTGGCGGAGGCGGACCGGGCCTATCGCGAGGCGCTGCCGTTCGCGCCCGAGAATGCCGAGCTGCTGAACGCGCTGGGGGTTCTCGCCCACAACGCCTCGCGCGAGTTCGATGCCGAGGCGCTCCTGCGCCGCGCGATCGCCGCCAACCCCGCCGTGGCGCGCTATCACAACAATCTCGGTGCCGTATTGATGGCGCAGGTTCGCATCGACGAGGCGGCGGTCTGCTTCCGCCGCGCACTGCAGCTCGATCCCGGTCTCGAGGACGCGCGCGCCAATCTCGAGGAGCGGCTGCTGCTGCAGCTCCATTACCGCGCCGACATGTATGCGGAGATGGTGGCGGCGCTCCACAAGGACTGGGGCGCGCTCGCGCTGACGCGCGCCAATGCCGTCGGTCCGGCGGCGCCCTTCGCCAACAGCCGCGATCCGGCGCGGCGCCTGCGGATCGGCTATGTCTCGGGCGATTTCCGCGATCACGCGGTGCGCTTCTTCCTGGAGCCGCTGTTGGCGCGGCACGATCCCGCCGCGGTCGAAGTCTTTGCTTATTCCGACGTCAGGAAGCCCGATGCCGTCACCGCGCGCTTTCGCGGCCTGGTCGCCCACTGGCGCGACACGCTGGGCATCGCCGATCGCGATGTGGCAGCGATGATGCGCGAGGACGCGATCGACATCCTGATCGATCTCGCCGGTCACACCGGCAGCAACCGCCTCGGCGTCTTCGCGCTTAAGCCGGCGCCGGTGACTGCGACCTGGCTCGGCTATCCCGCCACCACCGGGCTCTCCAACCTCGACTACCGCATCACCGACGCCATCGTCGATCCGCCCGGTCCCGAGGAGGCGCTGCTGCACAGCGAGCGGCTCTATCGGCTGCCGGAGGGGTTCCTCTGCTACCGGCCGCCGGCCGAGGCGCCGCCGGTGGCGCCGCTGCCGGCGGCGAGCCGCGGCTTCGTCACCTTCGGCTCCTTCAACAATCCCATGAAGAGCTCGTACCACGTGGTGGAGCTGTGGAGCGAAATTCTCCGAGAGGTCCCGGGATCACGACTTTTGCTCAAGGGGTTAGCGTTTGCCGACGCGGAGCTGGCGAAGCGCTTTCTGGCCAATTTCGAGGCCTTCGGCGTGGCGCCCGAGCGCGTCACCATCATGGCGATCACCAGGACCAACGAGGAGAGCCTCCGCCTCTATGGCGAGATCGATATCGGCCTCGATCCCTTTCCCTATAACGGCACCACCACGACTTGCGATGCGCTCTGGATGGGCGTGCCGGTGGTCGCGTTCAACGGCGACCGCCACGCCGCTCGGGTCGGCGCCGATCTCCTCACCCGGGTGGGCCTCGCCGATCTCATCGCCGACAGCCGCCGGAATTACGCGGAGAAGGCGGTGGCGCTCGCCGGCGATCTCGACCGCCTCGGCGGGATCCGCGCCGGCCTGCGCGAGCGCATGCGCCGCTCGTCGCTCTGCGACGAGCCTGGCTTCGCCCGCCAGTTCGAGGCGGCGCTCCGCGAGATGTGGCAGCGCTGGTGCGCGGCCGGCTGAGCGCCGGCTCTTTATCGCGGCGGCACCCGTCCCTATAAACGGTTGTCATGAACACGGAGCCCGCCGGCGACGCGAGGATTGCCGCTCTCCTCGAGGAGGGGATGGTGCACCACCGGGACGGCCGCCCGGGGGAGGCGGAGCGCTGCTACCGCGAGGCGCTGCGGATCGATCCCGAGCACGGCGAGGCGCTGCATCTCTTGGGCCTGCTGGCCGGGCAGGGCGGTCATCTCCAGGCGGCGGTGGAGCTCCTGCGCCATGCCGTCCAACGCACGCCCGGCAATGCCGGTCTGCACAACAATCTCGGCGAAATGCTGCGCCAGCTCGGGCGGCTGCGCGAGGCGATCGACGCCTATCGCCGCGCCATCATGCTCGATCCCGCACTCTCCGCCGCCTACGCCAACGCCGCCGACGCGCTCCGCGCCGAGGCCGACCGCGTCGAGCGGCTGGGCCAGAGCAAGCCCGCGCGCGAGCTCCGGCTGATGTCGTCGAAATATCTGGGCGAGCTCGGCATCAGCTATGGGCGTCGCCTGGTGTTCGACAAGGCGGAGGAGGCCTTTCGGGCGTCATTGTCGCTCGATGCAAAGAACGTCCCGGCCCTCGTCAACCTTGGCGCCGTGCTGGCGAAGACCGGCCGCCTCGGCGAGGGCGAGACCGCGCTCCGGCGGGCGATCGCACTCGAGCCCAGCCGCGGCGAGGGCCATGCCGCGCTCGCCTATCTGCTGCTCGATCGCGGCTCCCATGAGACCGGGATGGCGGCACTCCGGAAGGCGCAGCAGCTGCTCGGCGGCGACGCCGGCGATCCGCTGGCGCACGCCGCGCTCTACTATCTCTGCTTCCGCGGCGACGTGACGCCGGAGAAGATGTTCGCCGCTCACCGGCAGTGGGGGCTCGACTACGTCGCGAGCCTGCGGCAGGCCGGGCGCGACCGGCCGCCGGCTTTCGCCAACGACCGGGATCCCGAGCGCCGCCTGCGCGTCGGCTATCTCTCGGCGGATCTGCGCAAGCACTCCGTCAGCTATTTCCTCGAGCCGCTGCTGGAGGCGCATGATCCCTCGGCGGTGGAGGTCTTCTGCTATGCGGACGTGGCGGTGCCCGATCCGGTGACGCGCCGCCTGCAGGGCCTGGTGGCGCATTGGCGGCCGGTGGCGGGGATGGACGATGCCGCGATCCAGCGCCAGATCCGCGCCGATGCCATCGATGTCCTGGTCGAGCTCGGCGGCCATACCGGCGGATCGCGCCTCACCGTGCTGGCGCCGAAGCCGGCGCCGGTGACGGTGGCCTGGCTCGGCTACCCCGCCACCACGGGCCTGCCGACCGTCGACTGCCGCATCACCGACGATGTGGCCGACCCCGAAGGGGAAGCCGACCGCCTCCATACCGAGCGGCTGATCCGGCTTCCCGGCGGCTTCCTCTGCTACCGGCCGGAGGGCGAGGCGCCGGAGGTGGCGCCGTTGCCGGCTCTCGGGCGCGGCTTCGTCACCTTCGGCTCCTTCAACAACCCCGGCAAGCTGACCGGTGAGACGATCCGCGCCTGGAGCCGGATCCTGGCGGCCGTCCCGGGCTCCCGCCTGCTGCTCAAGGGGACCCAGCTCGCCGATCCCGCCACGGCGGCCCGGTTCCGGGAGCTCTTCGCCGCCGGCGGGATCGGTGCGGAGCGCCTCGATATCCGGCCCCGGGCCACCGCGCCGGCGGAGCATCTGGGCATGTATGGCGAGGTCGATATCGGCCTCGATCCCTTCCCCTATAACGGCACCACCACCACCTGCGAGGCGTTCTGGATGGGGGTTCCGACGGTAACCCTTCGGGGTGATCGTCATGCCGCGCGGGTAGGGGCGAGCCTGCTGACCCGGCTCGGTCTCGAGGAGCTGATCGCCGACAGCGTCGACGCCTATGTGGCCGCAGCCGCGGCCCTGGCGGCCGATCTGCCGCGGCTCGCCGCGCTCCGGTCCGGGCTCCGGGGGCGGCTCCTGGCGTCGCCACTCATGGATCGGGCCGGCTTCGCCCGCCAGTTCGAGGCGGCGCTCCGGCAGGCTTGGCGGCGCTGGTGCGCCGGCGCGCCCGGAGTGTGACAGAGGCCCGAGACTCCGGGTCTTTTCGCCTTCTATACGGCTTGACGGGGGTGGGGTCGGTCAGTAGTATCCGCGCACTTTTCGGGGGCTGGCGGTAGTAGGCCATCCTAGACGCAGCCCGGTACTTTGATCTGGTGGCCCGGCGCCCTTGCAAGACGGCGCAGTTTCCGTGGGGATCATCCCTGTTGGCCGTGACGGCGGTGCGAAGAGCACGTCGCCCGGCGTTGTCGTTTGAACGAGGTCGCGAGCGATGCCGACGATCAATCAGCTCATCCGCCGCGCGCGCCGGCCGCAAGCCGCGCGCAACAAGGTGCCGGCCCTGCAGGCCAGCCCGCAGAAGCGCGGCGTTTGCACCCGCGTCTACATCACGACGCCGAAGAAGCCGAACTCGGCGCTGCGCAAGGTCGCGCGCGTTCGGCTCACCAACGGCTTCGAGGTGACGAGCTACATCCCCGGCATCGGCCACAATCTGCAGGAGCACTCG
>DATKPX010000020.1:0-4854 GCA_035523855.1 Allostellaceae bacterium | reverse complement strand
TATCTCTTCATGCGCGCCAACACCAAGGGCCTCTACCGCGAGCGCTGGGTGCATTCGCAAGGCTGCCGGCGCTGGTTCAACGTGCTGCGCCACACGGTGAGCCACCGGATCCTCGCGGTCTACCGGATGGGCGAGCCGCCGCCCGCGATCGAGGAGAAAGGCCCGTGAGCGGCATCCGCCTCGCCGCCGGCGGCCGCATCGACCGCGCGCGGCCGCTGCGCTTCGTCTTCGACGGCCGGCCCTATCAGGGCTTCGCCGGCGACACGCTGGCCTCGGCGTTGCTGGCGAGCGGCGTCAGCGTGGTGGCGCGCAGCTTCAAGTATCACCGGCCGCGCGGCATCATGGGGCTGGGCGCCGAGGATCCCTCGGCGCTGGTGCAGCTCGGCACCGGCGCCGACAGCGAGCCCAATCTGCGCGCCACCCAGGTCGAGCTCTATGACGGGCTCGCCGCCGCGAGCGTCAATCGCTGGCCCAGCCTCAACTTCGATCTCGGCGGCTTCAACGGCATGCTCGCGCCGATCTTCGTCGCCGGCTTCTACTACAAGACCTTCATGCGGCCGAAGTGGTTGTGGGATCGCGTCTACGAGCCGTTCCTGCGCCGCATGGCGGGCCTCGGCCATGCGCCCACCCAGCCCGATCCCGACGCCTACGATCATCGCCACGCTCATTGCGACGTGCTGGTGGTGGGTGGCGGCGCCGCCGGCCTCGCCGCCGCGCTGGCGGCGAGCCGCGCCGGCGCGCGCGTGATGCTGGCGGACGAGCAGGCGGAATTCGGCGGCCACCTCCTCGACCTGCCCGACTATCTCGACGGCCGCCCGGCCACCGAGTGGGTGGATGCGGCGCTGGCGACGCTGCGGGATACCGCGGAGATGCGGCTGCTGCCGCGCACGACGGCGCTCGGCTGCTACGATCAGAACTACCTCGTGCTGCTGGAGCGGGTCGCCGACCATCTGCCGCCGGCGGAGCGCCGCGCCGGGGTGCGCCAGCGCGTCTGGCACGTGCGCGCGAAGCAGGTGGTGCTGGCGACCGGCGCCCATGAGCGGCCGCTGGTCTTCCCCGACAACGACCGGCCGGGCGTGATGCTGGCGAGCGCCGCCGCCGCCTATGCGCATCGCTATGGCGCGCTCCCCGGCCGGCGGGCGGTGGTCTTCACCAACAACGACAGCGCCTATCGCGCGGCGCTCGCTCTCTCCGATGCGGGCGGCGAGGTGGCGGCGGTGGTGGATCTCCGCGCCGCTGCCGACGGGTTCTGGCCCGAGGCGGTGCGCCAGCGCGGCATTCCCGTGCTGCCCGGCCGCGGCGTGGTGGGGGTGAGCGAGCGCGGCGGCGTCCAGGCGGTGGAGGTGCGCTCCCTCGACGGCGACGGGCGCGGCGTCACCGGCGCGCGCCATCGCATCGAGTGCGATCTGCTGGCGATGTCCGGCGGCTGCAATCCGGCCGTCCATCTCTTCTCGCAAGCCCAGGGCCGGCTCCGTTTCGACGAGGGGGTCGCCGCCTTCTTGCCCGGCGAGGCGGCGCCGGCGGTGCGCGTCGCCGGCGCCGCCAACGGCTGCTTCGCGCTGGGCGACGCGCTGGCGGAAGGCGTCGCGGCGGGCGCCGCGGCGGCGGCGGATGCAGGCTTCGCCGGCGGCACGCTGCCGCCGATGCCCTCGGCGCGCCACCGTCAGGAGACGCCGCTGAAGCCGGTCTGGGTGGTGCCGGGCGAGGCGCCGCCCGGCAGGGGGCCGGCGAAGCATTTCGTCGATTTCCAGAACGACGTCACCGCCGCCGACATCGCGCTCGCCGCCCGCGAGGGGCTGCGCTCCGTCGAGCATGTGAAGCGCTACACCACGACCGGCATGGGCACCGACCAGGGCAGGACCTCGAACGTCAACGCCCTGGCGCTGCTCTCCGAGGCGGTGGGCCGCGCCATCGCCGAGACCGGCACCACCACCTTCCGCCCGCCCTATGTGGCGGTGCCCTTCGGCGCGCTTGCCGGGATGGCGCGCGGCGAGCTCGTCGATCCCGCGCGCCAGACGCCGATCCACGAGTGGGAAGCGGCGGCCGGCGCCGTCTTCGAGAATGTCGGCCAGTGGAAGCGCGCGCATTATTACCCGCAGCCCGGCGAGGACCTGGAGCGGGCGGTGCGGCGCGAATGCCTCGCCGCGCGCGACGCGGTCGGCATCTTCGACGCCTCGACCCTGGGCAAGATCGAGCTGCGCGGCCCCGACGCCGGCGCCTTCATCGACCGCGTCTACGTCAACGGGTTCAAGACGCTGGGCATCGGCCGCTGCCGCTACGGGCTCATGTGCCGCGACGACGGCATGGTGTTCGACGACGGCGTCACCACCCGGCTCGGCGAGCAGCACTACTTCATGACCACGACCACCGGCGGCGCCGCCGCCGTGCTCGACTGGCTCGAGGAGTGGCTGCAGACGGAATGGCCGGAGCTCAAGGTCTACTGCACCTCGGTGACCGAGGACTGGGCGACGGTCGCGCTCACCGGTCCGAAATCGCGCGCGGTGCTGGAAGCGCTGCGCCCGAGCTTCCCGATCGATCCCGCGACGTTTCCCTTCATGTCGATGCAGGCGGGCACGGTGGCGGGCATTCCCGCCCGCGTCTTCCGCGTGAGCTACACCGGCGAGCTCTCCTATGAGGTCTGCGTGCCCTCGCCGCGCGGGCGCGAGCTCTGGGAGGCGGCGATGGCGGCGGGCCGCGCCCACGGCATCACGCCCTACGGCACCGAGACCATGCACGTGCTGCGCGCCGAGAAGGGCTTCATCGTGGTGGGGCAGGAGACCGACGGCAGCGTGACGCCGGAGGATCTCGGCATGGGCCGCATGGTGTCGAAGACCAAGGACTTCATCGGCCGCCGCTCGCTGCGCCGCGCCGCGCTGGTGGCGCCCGAGCGCAAGCAGCTGGTGGGGCTGCTGCCGAAGGATCCCAACCTGGTGCTGCCGGAAGGCGCGCAGCTGGTGCGCGAGCTCAAGCCGGCGCCGCCGATGCCGATGGTGGGGCACGTCACCTCGAGCTATTTCGGCGCCCGCATCGGCCGCAGCTTCGCGATGGCCCTGGTGAAGGGTGGCGCGGCGCGGCTCGGTGAGACGCTGATGGCGCCGCTCGCCGATCGCGTCATCGAGGCGGTGACGGTGGCGCCGCTCTTCTACGATGCCGAGGGGAAACGGCGCGATGGCTGAGGTGACGCTGCAGGAAATCGCCGATCTCGCCATCGTCGATCTCCGCGGCGATCCCGGCGAGGCGGCGTTCGTCGCCGCCGTCGAGGGCGCGCTGGGCGCGGCGCCGCCGACCGCGCCCAACACGGTCGCCGGCGGCAGCAGCGCCAGCCTGCTCTGGCTCTCGCCCGATCAGTGGCTCGCGGTGGGATCCGGCGATCTGGCATCGCGGCTGACCGCCGCGCTCGCGAGCCTGCATCATTCCGTCTGCGACATCGCCGCCGGCCGACGCGTGCTGGAGCTTGCCGGGCCGGAGGCGCGCACGGTGCTCGCCAAGGGCATGAGCCTCGATCTCCATCCGCGCGCCTTCAGGCCCGGCGCCTGCGCGCAGACCGCGCTCGCCCGCGTTCCCGTGGTGCTGCATCAACTCGACGAGAGCCCGCGCTACCGGCTTTACCTGCGCCGCTCTTTCGCCCCCTATGTCCTGGCGTGGCTCGCCGCCGCCATGCGAGAGTTCACGACCTAAGCCAGCCAATCTCAGGGAGACGCCGCGATGGATCTGAAGCTCAGGGGCCGCAAGGTGCTGGTGACGGGGGCGTCGAAGGGCATCGGCTACGCCGCGGCGCGCTGCCTCGCCCAGGAAGGCTGCGACGTCATCCTGGTCTCGCGCACGGCGAAGGACCTGGAGGCGGCGCGCGACCGCATCCGCGCGGAGTCCAACGTCGCCGTCACCGTCGAGCCCGCCGATATGAGCGACGGCAAGGCGGCAGTGGCGCTGGCGAAGAAATATCCCGACATCGACGTTCTCGTGAACAACGCCGGCGCCATTCCCGGCGGCTCGGTGGAGGAGATCGACGAGCCGCGCTGGCGCACCGCCTGGGACCTCAAGGTCTTCGGCTACATCAACCTCACCCGCGAGTATATCCGCCTGATGAAGAAGAGCCAGCGCGGCGTCATCATCAACGTCATCGGCGGCGCCGGCGAGCGGATGAATTCCGGCTATATCGCGGGCTCGGCGGGGAACGCCTCGCTGATGGCCTTCACCCGCGCGCTGGGCGGCACCAGCCCGGCGGTCGGCGTGCGCGTCGTCGGCATCAATCCCGGGCCGATCGCCACCGACCGTCACGTCACGCTGATGCGCAAGGCGGCGGAGGACAAGTTCGGCGATCCCGACCGCTGGGTCGAGCTCGACAAGGCGCTGCCCTTCGGCCGCGCCGGCAAGCCGGAGGAGATCGCCGTCATGGTGGCGCTGCTCGCCTCCGATCTCAGCGGCTACACCACCGGCACTGTCGTCACCATCGATGGCGGCCTCGCGAACAAGTCCGGCTGAGGCCAGTAGAACGAGACAGGGAGGAAGCCATGCCGCATCTCACCGCCGACGACGGCGTCCGGCTCTACTACGAGGAGGTGGGCTCCGGCACGCCGATCGTCTTCGTGCACGAGTTCGCCGGCGACCATCGGAGCTGGGAGCCGCAGCTGCGCTTCTTCTCGCGCCGCTACCGCTGCGTCGCCTACAACGCGCGCGGATATCCGCCCTCCGACGTGCCGGCGGATGCCCAGCGCTACTCGCAGGATCGCGCCCGCGACGACATCCGCTCGGTGCTGGATGCGCTCAAGCTGGAGAAGGCCCATGTGGTCGGCCTCTCCATGGGCGGCTTCGCCACCTTGCATTTCGGCATGCATTATCCCGATCGCGCCCATT
>DATKPX010000019.1:0-2689 GCA_035523855.1 Allostellaceae bacterium | reverse complement strand
CACCTTCACCGCCTTGGCGCCGGCGACGAAGCGGTCGACGAACTTGCCGTAGATCGACTCATGGACGAGGAAGCGCGTCGGCGACACGCAGACCTGGCCGGCGTTGCGGAACTTGGCGGCGACCAGCATCTTCGCCGCGGTATCGACATCGGCGTCCTCGAAAACAATCGCCGGCGAGTGGCCGCCGAGCTCCATCGTCGTGCGCTTCATATATTGGCCGGCGAGCGCCGCCAGCTGCTTGCCCACCGGCACCGAGCCGGTGAAGGTCACCTTGCGGATGATCGGGTGCGGAATGAGATATTCCGACACCACCGACGGCACGCCGAAGACCAGGTTGACGACGCCCGCCGGCACGCCCGCGTCGGCGAAGCAGCGGATCAGCAGGGCGCAGCTCGCCGGCGTGTCCTCCGGCCCCTTGATGATGATGGAGCAGCCGGCGGCGAGCGCGCAGCTCACCTTGCGCACGGCCTGGTTCACCGGAAAGTTCCAGGGCGTGAAGGCGGCGACGGGTCCCACCGGCTCCTTGATGACGAGCTGATAGACGCCGTTGGCGCGGGCGGGAATGACGCGGCCATAGGCGCGGCGCCCTTCCTCGGCGAACCAGTCGATGAGGTCGCCGCCGTTCATCACCTCCATCTTCGCCTCCGCCACCGGCTTGCCCTGCTCGAGCGTCATCGCGGTGGCGATCTCGTCGGCGCGCGCACGCAGCAGGTCGGCCGCCTTGCGCATCACCTTGTAGCGCTCGAAGGCGGAGACCTGGCGCCAGGCCTGGAAGCCCTTCTCGGCGGCGGCCAATGCGCGATCGAGATCCGCCTTGCTGGCGTGCGGCACTTGGCCGATGGGCTCGCCGGTGGCGGGATTGAGCACGTCCTGGCCCTTGCCGTCCGAGCCCTTGGACCACGTGCCGTCAATGTAGAGAGATACGTCGGGATACATCACTCGCCTCCGGTGCGGAAAGGGGAAGGCGGGAGATTAGCGCATTCAGGTGCCGAGGGAAGCTACCCGATGCTCAGCGCACGTCCTCGTCAGGGTAAACGCCCCAGAGCTCGCTGCGCTTCAGCCAGCCGCGCACGTCCTGCGCCTCGACCCGGCACCAGGGGCCCTGGCACTCCAAGAGCTTGGCGATGACGCCGGGCTCGGCGCGCGCCACCACGCTGGATTTGGGATCGGGATCGCTCATCAGCGTCTGCGTGCCGCCGCTGACGATCACCGAGCGGTTGCCGGTGATCATGCGCTGGTGCACCCAGCCTTCGGTACCCTGTGAGTCCCGGATCTTGCGCCAGACGTCGTACTCGGCGACCACCTCCACCGGCAGGCCCTTGCGCGTATAGACCCATTCGATCGGATAGCGCTCGCCGGGGCCGGTGCGGAGATTGACCTCGTCGGCGCGCAGCGTGACGAAGCGCGGCACCGCCAGCGCCTTGTCGGCAGCACGGGCGCCGCCGGCGCCGAGCAGCGACGCGACCAGCAGCACAGCGGCGATGAGGCGCGGGAGCGAGGCAGTCTGACGCGGCGAGGAGCGCACGGACTGATGCTCTAATCCGCGCGGAGTCGCGGGTCAAGTGACGCGCGTCACTGCAAAAACCGATTGGCCGCTCGTCGAGCCCGCCGCTCAGCGCCGCTGGGCGAGCATCACGCCGGACATCACCAGGACGGCCGCGAGCACCAGCGGCACCGTCAGCGGCTCGCCCAGCACCAGCACCGCCAGCAGCAGCGCGATCACCGGCTGCATGAACTGGGTGGCGCCGACGCGGGCGATGCCGCCGCGCTGCAGCGCCCAATACCAGCAGATGTAGCCGAGGGTGGTGGCGCCGAGGGCGAGATAGGCGACGGCGCCCCAGCCGACCGCGCCGGCGCCGCGCCAGGCGGCGGGTCCCAGCACCGCCGGCATCACCGGCACCAGCAGCAGCCCGCCGAGGCCGATGCCCCAGAAAGTCGTGGCCCAGGTGGTGAGGCGATGGGCGAGCCGCGCGCCGGCGACGTAGCCCGCCGCCGAGGCCATGCAGGCGACCACCACCAGCAGGTCGCCGCCGAGGCTCGCCTCGCCGCCCGCCATGCCGGCACGGAAGGCGATGAGGGCGATCTCGCCGAGCAAGGCGAGCGCGGCGCCCAGCCACCAGGTGACGCGCGGGTGCCGCCGCTCCACCACGGCGCCGATGAGCCCGGTGAAGAGCGGCGAGACGGCGGTAATGAGCGCCGCATGGGAGGCGGAGGTGTGCCGGACGCCGAGGCTGAAGAGCAGCGGGAAGAGCACGAAGCCGCCCAGCGCCGAGACCAGCAGCAGCATCCAGTCCCGGAGGCTCCGGGGCCGCGGCAGGCGCAGCGCCACGGCGACCGGCACGACGAGGCAGGCGGCGAGGCTGGTGCGCAGCATGCCGACGGCGAGCGCGTCGATCGAGAGCACGGCGATCCGCGTCATCATGGGCGTCGCCGCCCAGAGGAGCAGCGCCACCGCCGCGGCGCCGAGCACCAGCGCCTTCTCACCGCTCGCCCGATTGCCCGCCGCCTCGACCGCCATGCTGCGCCGGACTCTAGAGCCTGTTCCGATTAGAAGAAATCGGGACAGGCTCCAGCTTTTTCGGTTTTGTCGCCTTTTCTGCGCCGAACCGGTTTCCACTTCGGCGGAAAATGCTCTAGGCGGCGGCGCGCTCCTCGGCGGTTTCCAGCACCTGCTGGCGGCGGCCGAGCC